>DATJKY010000026.1:0-14921 GCA_035490955.1 Terriglobia bacterium
GTGGAACACGGCCTCTCGCTCAGCGGCTGGGGCCAAGTCCTATCTCCCGGCGCAGTTTCTCTACCGGCTCGGGCTTACCGCTGCCGGCCTCGGCGCGCCGCAAGGCGGCGAGCAATCGTCGAGCGTTCCTGGGAGATCGAAGCAAATGGGCCGTCTCCAGCAAGCCGGCCAACTCTTCGGCGGGAACCAGGGCGACATCCTTGGCGCCCTTACGGCGGACAATCACCACCTCCTGGTCGTCTGCAACCTGCCTCAAAACCGAGGCCAGCCTTTCCCGCAGACTCGTATATGTAGTCTCAACCGCCAAGAGATACCCTCACGTCCATTGTACAGCCTTCCTGTACGCCTGGCAATGCGGAAGGTGTTACGTGCTAGCTTCACCGGCTCAGCTCGGCCAGCGCCTTTCGTACCAGCGCATGGTCCGGCTGCTGAGCGAGCAACTGCTGCAGCACCTTCTTGGCTTGGTCGATGTTGTTCTCCACCACGTAAACCCTGGCCAGGTTCAAATAAGCCTGGTCGAAGTCCGGCGCGGCGCGAATGCAGTTCTGGAAAGTCTCGATGGCGTCGGCGGGGCGACGGGTGCGAAGGAAGAGGATGCCCAGGTTGTTCAGGGCCTGGGGATACCCGGGACGAAGCGCGAGGGCCTGGTGCAGATACTGGTAGGCTCGCTCAGTATCATCCTGTTGAGCAAAAACCATGCCGAGGCTGTAGTTGGCTTCAACGTCATCGGGATCAATCTCCAGCGCCCGTTCCAGCGTCGACTGTGCTTCACCCCAGCGATTCTGCTGTCGATAAACATTTCCCAGATTGTCGATCGCAATTAAATTGCTGGGATTCTGACGGATAGCCTCCTGAAAGTCCCGGATGGCGGCTTCGCTCTCACCCTGCTCGGCGGCCAACATGCCCAGGTTGTTCCAGGCATTCGACCAGGTGTCCGGATAGCTCGGTCGGAGCCTGAGCGCCTGTTCGAAGTTCTCACGCGCTTCCTTGGGCATCTGTTTCTTGAGATAGATCGAACCGAGGAGATAGCGGGCTTCGGCGCTTGTGGGATCGTTCTCAACCACCAACCGGCAGGCATCGATGGCTGGATCGAGGTAGCCTCTCTCCAGGAATACCAGCGCGTAGGTGAACTGATTGCGATGAAAATCCCCACCGTACCAGTCGCCCGGAAAGGGCAGAGCGACATTCATGCGCTCCTTTGCGTTGGCCGGAATGTGACGAAGGTCGTGTTCAACGTGCTGCGCATCGAGTACACCCTGGTACACCTTCACGATGAAGCCCCGTTCGTCGATCAGAAACGAAGTAGGCAGCGCAAGGTCTCGCCGGCGGTCGAAGAGGTAGCGGTAGAGGATGTTGTAGATGGCGGCTGTTTCCTCGTTTCCCAGAAGAACGGTGAACGACATCCCCTTGTCGCGCTGGAACGCGCGGACGTCGCCCGCTCGGTCGGGATCATTCAGATTGACGGTGACGAGCTCGAAACCCAGCGCCGCCCAGCCTTTGTGCCGCTCTTCGAAGATCCGCAATTGTTCTTCACAGGCGCGCGATGAGGTGGCCCAGAAGTTCAAGAGCAGCGGGCGGCCGCGGTAGCTGGCGAGCGTGTGCGCGTGGCCGGCGACATCTGGAAGTGAAAAGTCCGAAGCCACGACGGGCTTGAGCAGCCACGTCTCAGCGCTGGAGGGTAAAGAAGCGGCCTTCTCCGGTTCAGTCCCGCGGGCGGGATCAGGCGCCCCGGAGCCGGACTTGAAGGGTTGGGCAAGAAACCGCGAGGAGCCTTCCTCGACGAGAATGCGATTCCCGGCCGGCAGGCCTTCCAGCCCTTGCTCCAAGCCGTTCGGCCAGCGGATCGTAGCCCGCACCGGACCTGTGGAATCGCCCAGGCCAAAGAAGACCTCTTTGCTGTGCTGGGAGAGAAATCCCGAGCCGATTTCGAGGAACTTCGTCTGCCGCAACTTGCCCGCTTCCACCGTGATTGCGGCCCCGATTGCATCACGATTGCTTTGGTGACCGCGCAGCCGGAACGAGATCGACTGCCCGAGATCTTGCATTTGGTTGTGCAAAATACGTAATTGCGGGCCGTTGCGATTCTTCAGGAATACTTCCAGCCGCCCATCATGGTCATAGTCCGCAAGCGCGAAGGCGCGGCTATCTTCCACGAAGTCGAGTCCCGCCGCGCCCGAGACGTCTGAAAGAGTTCCATCGCGATTGTTGGTGTAAAAGTTGTTCCTCTCGTATCCGGACCAGGTCCCGTCGGCGCGAATCAGCTCATTGATGGCATTCCACCCCTGTTCGTAGCTTGGCAGAGGTACGGCGTTGAGGGATGTCTTGGCTACAACCTGCCGCCAAAAGAAGCTGGAAAGGTCGCGGCGGTTCGGACCGGAGATCATCCCGTTCGCAATATAAAGGTCCGGGTAGCCGTCATGATCAAAGTCCCAGGCGTCGCCCGACCACGACCACCGCCCCATCTGCGCTCCGCCCGAAACGCGCGAAAAGCGGCCGTCGCCCTGGTTGTGAAACAGCGAGTTTCCGTCCGCGTGTTTACGAAGGAGGGCGCGAACTTCTTCCGGGGCGTCCTTCAGGAATGCATCCTGCGCGCTCACGCGCTTACCCGCAGCGGACCACATATCCGTGACGTAGACGTCCTGTTTGCCGTCGTTATCATAGTCGAACCAGCAGACACTCATTCCGGCACCCACGTCTTCTACGCCGGCTTCCCGCGCCACATCGGTGAAAGTCCCGTTCCCGTTGTTCCGATAGAGATTCTTTCTGCCGAAGTCGTTGGCGACATAGAGGTCCGGCCAGCCGTCGTTGTTGTAGTCAACCCAACCGCAGGCAAAGCTGAAGCGGTTGTTGTTCTGGTTCATGCCGGATGCCGATGTCGCGTCACTAAACGAGCCGTCACCATTGTTACGCATAAGGAAATTGGGGGGGCCGTTTTGGGCGTCGTAGTACGGGGCCGGAAAGCGATATTGGTCGATACCCTGATAGTAGATGTAGAGGCAGAAATAAACGTCCAGCAGACCATCGCGATCGTAATCGGCGATCGCGGCCCCGGTGAAGGTGCCCTGAGGAGGCTGGGCAAACCGGAAGGCATCCGGCTTGAAACGGAATCGCCCGTCCCCCTGGTTCAGAAACAGCAGTGGCCCATCCACCGCGACCACGATAAGGTCCTGGCGCCCATCGTTATCGAGATCGGCAAAAAGCGCGCATGCCGTGTTGTCGAGCACTCCGACACCAGCCGCATCAGTTACGTCTTCGAACGTGCCGTCGCCTCGATTGCGATAGAGGCGGTTGGGCAGGCCGGCGGGTTGGCAGATGTAGAGGTCATCGAAGCCGTCGTTGTCGACGTCGCCCACGGCGATGCCGTTGTTGCCGTAAACGTCGATGCCGGAAGCGCCGTCAAGGACAGTACGCCAGTAGTCGCTCCCCTGGAGCAACTGCTCCCTATAAGAAGCATTGCGCCCTAGGGCGTGGGCCGTGATGTCCACGAACAGCGGTGCGGCGGCAGTGCTCCAGGTCTCTTCCACGGGCAGCCACGTTTCGACCTGCCACGTGTCATTTCCGCTTTTGGTCCAATTGAGGTCCCAGTACCCCACGCGCTCGAAGCGATGGAACCTGGCGCCGGTTTGGACCAGGTCGAAGCGAACTCGCGTTTCGAGGCGCGACGCGGACGACCCGACAGCTTTGATGGCGGTGAGCTTGAACTCTGCAGTCAGGATTTGGGTACTCGCCACTCCGGGGCGCGGCGAAGGAAAAAGAAGCCCTCTCAGTTGCTCGCGAAAAGCCTCACGCCCCAGGCCCGCGGGCGCGGGCCGGCCTTCGTTAAGCTCGGTGGAGAAACGCCCATGGCTGACGGTGAGGTTGCGATCAGCGCGTTTCTGCTCCAGCACGGAAGGCTGCAGAACCGAAGCCGCGAAACCGGCGGAGAGACAAGCCTCGATAGGTGCGAAGTCAGCCGGAAACCGTTCCAATCCGGCGCTCCAGTTGGCGAGAATGGCTTCAATTTGCTCGGCGTACTTCTCCGTAATAAATGCGTCGAAGCCCGGCTCAACCATCCGGAGCACATCTTCCAGCGGCGGTTGCGCGCGATAGTGCGGAGTGAGGCGGTAGTCCGGGGGCACAACCAACGAGCTGCCGTATCCCGGTTGGATCGCAAGCCTTGGCAGGAATCCGAGCGCGGCGGGAAGGAAGGCCCCAGAGGCCCACTCAAAGGACTTGATGAGAAAGTCGCGCCGGTCCAGGCTGGCGTGCCTATTCTCCCTGATTTGCGACTTCAGAACCATCAATTCCCCAATGCTTGGATCAGCCCTGCACACCCTCAATCGAGCCATAGCTACGCAGCCGACCGTCAGTCGTTTCGGAGAAGGTCGAAGTACCGCTCGCGGCTCATGCTTGCGGTCCGAATGAGATTCTTGATGACAAAGACGGGAACTTCACGATACATGGGGATCACGAGGGGAGGCTTCAGGCCAAGCTTGATGTAAACGAGATGGTCCCAATGTTGACGGTTGAAGGTGAAGCCATCTCGTTCGAAGACCTTGACCAGGCTCCATATCAGGCGGCAGCTTAAAGATCTCGAAAGTTGGCTTGTCTTGGGACGCAGGGCACACGGTTAGATTATATCAGCATCACAAAACCCTTCGCTTCACGGTGCCTCTCAAGGTCTTCTTCCTCTCTTCTGTACTGCTAATGGACAGGTTCTTTGCTAGTCAAGAAGAGAAATACTTCCTTCTTGCGCATGCGGGATCCGGATGACATGTCATTCCGAGCGAAGGGAGGAATCTGCTTTTGTTGCGGCCAGCAGGGCGCGCTGTGTCTCTCTGGTTCACGCGCCGACTTCGAGGTTCGTACATATAACGTAGTTATAATATAATTCTCACGTGGTGCTAAGGTTTGGGTGGGACGAGACGAAGAACGCCTCGAATAGGCGCAAGCACGGCGTTTCATTTGAGGAAGCCAAATCAGTGTTCAGCGATGAGTTCGGCCGTCTCATCACTGACCCAGATCACTCCGATGAAGAGGATCGTTTCATCCTTATGGGAATGAGCGCCTGGCTGCGCCTCCTGATCGTGCCACTGCTACCGTAAGGCCGACACCATCAGAATCATCTCAGCCCGCAAGGCCAATCGTAACGAGTCCAGTATGAGGAATACAAAAATGCGTAAGAACTATGACTTCTCAAAATCAACCAAGAACCCCTACGCTCGACGGATGAAAAAACAGATCACCATCCGCATGGACGAACAGGCCATTTCCTATTTCAAGGCGATGGCGGAGGAGCGGGGTATTCCCTATCAGAGTTTGATGAACCTTTACCTGTTGGATTGCGCCGCTTCGCAACGCAAGCTGCAGTTGAAGTGGGCCTAGCAACCAGCCACGGGTTCCCGTCCGACGCGGTGTCTGTTGCGGGGGATTGCGTTCCAGCCCGGAACGTGTAGCGTAGGGTTCGATTTGTAACCCTGCGGCCTTTCCATTCCCTTCTGTCCACGCTTTTCAAACAAAGGAAGACAAAAGACCTTGAAAAGCCGCAGGGCTTGAACAGCGAGCTCGCGCACGGCGAGCCACAAAGAGGCCCAGCGCTACAGTTGCTCGGATGAGGGGCCGGACCCGTCGGGCGTTGCCCGATGCTACGTTCTGCGGACCCCATCAGGGCCAAGACGCCGCAAACCCTGAACCGAGGTGCATCATCGGCCCAGTATCTGCACCTCAAGAGGTTGCAGAGTGACTCTCACGACGTGCAGCGGTCCGGAGCCAATGGTGCCGTCAACCTCAAACACCGTCACCTGCCCCGTGGCTGTTACCGGACCAGGAGCTGCCGGTGCTGCTTTGTTGCTGTACAGAAGGCGAAAAGACGAGCCCGCCGGGTTCAATTGAGAGTCCACAATCACCTCCAGCGACTGAGCCTGGCCGGTGTTGGTGTTGGCCGCCACAACCACCTCGTCGTCGTTCAGAATGCGGGAGAAGGCCAGTACGCCCTGCTGGAATGGCGAAATGCCAAAGGTCTGGCCGTCACCCGAGACCGGCCGGAAGTAGAACCTGCCATAGCGTAGCGCCGCTCGCTGTTTGCGCACCTGGTTGATGCTTTGGATGTCCTGATAGAACGAACCGTTGGTGTTGAAGCCTGGACCGCCCCAAAGCGCTTCGCGCACCGCTGGGTCACTCCCGGAACCGTGCAGGCCCTGCTCAGTTCCGTAGTAGAGGCAGGGGATACCGGGCAGCGAGTAGAGGCAGGCGAGGCCCAGTGTCACCTGGTCATCGAACCGGTGCTCGTCGCCTGGCTGGACGTACCGCAGGCGCTCCTTCACGTCGTGATTGTCGAGGAAGGTGACAAAAAAGCGGGTGGCATCGCCATGAGAACTGAGGATGTCTTGTTCGACGCCTTTTCGGGTCTGATACATGGCGGAAACCGCCGCGGGAGCGGTGAAACCCTTCATCGCCGGCTTCAGCACAAAAAAGAGGGGATAATCCAGGGCAGCGTCAACACCCACCTTCTGCTCATCGGCGTCAGCGGTATTGCGTCCGATGAATCGAGCGATGTCCAATTCGGCTTGCGGATCGAAGACCTCGCCGAAGGTGAAGAAGTTCTTCTTGCCAATGCTGAGAGCGAACTCGCGGATGGAGTTTCCGAACAGTCGCGGCAGATCGCCTTTCAAGTAGCGTAGCGTGTCGATCCGGAATGCGTCGATATCGTAGCGGGCGATGACGTACTGGTAGGCGCGGATCAGGAATTCCTGAAGGTCGGGATCGGAAGTCAGCATCTGTTTCAGGATGCTGAAATCGCCAACTGTATCGTCGCCTCCATCTTGCGGCAGACCCTGCCGCCGGAAGTACTGGTTCTTGTGAAGCTCCACCGGCCAGACGAGCGCGTCCAGGGGCGGATTGGGGATGTCTTCGATGGCCGTAAACTGCGGTTGAGCCGCGCCGCTCGCGTCCCGCCACTCGATCGGCATCGGAGCGCTATGGAAGCTCGCTTGAGCGCCTTCAGCCTGCAGGCACACCGTGTCGCTCGGGTCGCATTGGTAGGCAAAGGCGTTTCCGGTGTGATTGAGCACAATGTCGAAGATGACGTAGAGACCCTCAGCGTGAGCAGCATCCACCAAAGCTCGCAACTCCGCATCGGCGTTCGAGGGATCGTCGGCAAAGCGAGGCTCCGCCCTAAGGAAGTCATGGATGCCGTATCCATGGTAAGTAAAAGCATCGAACCCAAAGTTCTTGAGCACCGGGCTGAGCCAGATGGCGCCCGCGCCAAGCTGCTTGATGTAGGGAAGCTCGCGGCGAACGCCGGAAAAACTCCCGCCCTGGAAGCCGGAAAAGTTCGGGTCGTCAAAGGGTTGATGTCGCGGCGGCGAGGCCGGATTATTGAATCGGTCTACCATCAGAAAGTAGATGGACTGGTCCCGCCAGTCCTGTGGCGAAGGGAATGGCCCGGCGGCTTGGCCAGCGGTCCGCTTGGCCTGGTCAAGAACAGCCTGAAAGTCGGGCGCAAATAGAGAAGTCGGCATGGAAAACCTCCGCTCGCAAAAAAGAATCGAGGTCTTACACAGGGATTACGATCATGATAAAAATCGGGATTATAAGGCTGGGGACTTATTTTTTGCAAGGCACGACCGAATCGGCGAATCGGGAATCGGGTAGTGGGCCAGTTCGCCCTGGTGGCGGCGGGTTTACCTCGCCACCGGGGGCGTAAAGCCGCCGCTACATCAAACTGAAATCGGGCAAATGCGCCCGGGCATAGGCGGCAGTTACAGTCTCCATCCAAGCCATGGTTTGCTACAAGATTGCCGACGTCCGGTCAGCACCCAGAAAATGGCAAAATTCGTTGCCTTGTTGATAAATACGTGATACCCTCTGTTCGACGTATATACACGCTGTCCCGTAGCGGGCTCGATGACCCTCCTCGGCCGGCCCGCCAGGCTGCCGGTATCGTGAGAGGTCTAGCTAATCAGACTCCTCAGCCGCTTGCAGAAAGGAAACCCTTACGCCCAGCCAGGCGCAACGGACGACCGATGAAGGCGCGGCGACACAAGGCGCCCAGACGGAACTGCTTGCCCGCCTCCAGCGGGCCATCCAGAGCGTAGTCCGGGGCAAAGACGAGGTCATCCGGCTTGCGCTTGTCACTCTCTTCGCTCGCGGACACCTCCTGATCGAGGACGTGCCCGGGGTGGGAAAGACTACTCTGGCGCACGCCTTGGCCCGCTCGTTCAACTGTGCCTTTCATCGCATCCAGTTCACTTCTGACATGCTGCCCGCTGACGTTGTCGGTATCAGTATCTACAGCCAGCAGACGCAATGCTTCGAGTTCCTGCCCGGCCCCATTTTCGCCAACATCGTGCTGGCGGACGAAATCAATCGCACCACGCCCAAGACGCAAAGCGCGTTGCTGGAGGCGATGAACGAATATCAGGTGACGGTGGACAATCAAACCCACGTCTTGCCGCAACCTTTTATGGTGATTGCCACGCAGAACCCAATCGAGCACCACGGCACCTACCCCCTCCCGGAATCCCAACTCGACCGTTTTCTGATGCGACTCCGAGTGGGATATCCCGCGCCCGAAAGTGAGCGGGAGATCCTGCGCAACTTTGCTGACACGGAGCCGTTGGAGAAGATCGAGCCGGTGATGACTGCCGAGGAAGTGGTTGAGATCCAGCGTGCCGTACGGCGGGTGTCAGTAGACGATGCCCTGGTGGGTTACGCACTGTCCATTGTTCACCAGACGCGGCGGCACGAACACCTCAGCCTGGGCGTCAGCCCCCGTGGCTCAATGTCTCTCTACCGGGCCGCTCAGGCCCTGGCAATGCTCGAAGGACGCGGCTACTGCATCCCTGACGATTTCAAGGGCCTGGTTCTGCCCCTATTTGGCCATCGTTGCGTAGTGAGCACGCGCTACGTCTCGACATTGAAGAAAGGGGAGCAGGCCGAAGCTATCCTGCGGGAGATCATCGACGCCACACCCGTACCCTTGTAGGGGGAAGAGGGGAAACGGGAAGGGGGCAAGGCCAAAAAGTGTGAAGTGTAAGATGTAAGGGTGAAGAAGCTTAAGGGCTTGATCTTATCTTCACCTTTACCCTTTATCCTTATGTACGAGATCGATGCGAGCTACCTCAGCCAACATCGAGCGTGATCTCCGAAGCCTTATGCGCGAGCGGTTGGAACGCATCGATCGGCCCGGGTGGCGGCGTTTCTTTCTTGCCCTTCTGGGACTCGCCGTTTCCTTCTTCCTCGCCCTTTACGCCACAGCTTTGCACGACTCCGGACGTTACGGAATTTCTGCAACGGTCGCGACCCTGTCTCTGCTTTTGGCAGGGATCGTAGCCGTTAAGGCTGTTCCCTACCTCGCGCGCCGCACAGCGCTTGAACGCTGGATCCTAAGAATCGAGTATGAGTTTACCCGCGAAGGCGGGATCTATCTCGGCGTCATCGTCGTCATCACTGTGGCCGCGCTGAACACCGGCAACAACCTGCTTTTCATGATACTCGCCTGCCTGCTTGCGGGCATTCTGGTTTCCGGGGTCGTGTCGCAGATTGTCCTAACCGGCCTCGAGCTAAACCTTGAACTGCCGGAGCACCTTTTCGCGGGTCTACCCACGACCTTGCGGCTTACGCTGCGCAACCTTAAATGGGCCTTCCCGTCCTTTTCGATCTCGGCTGCCGACCGGCCTTCAGCGAAGAGCCTGCGGGGAGGTGATGTAAGGGCGACGGTGAGCGGGCAAGAGACTCGCCGGATCCTGCGGCGTCCCTTTTACACTGCCTATCTGGGTCGCCGCTCGAGCGCGAGCGCGCAAGTCGACGTAACCTTCCCTCGCCGAGGCCGTTATGCCCAGGAAGGCCTGCGCGTCAGTACCGGATTCCCTTTCGGGCTCCTGCGGAAGTCACGTGATATACCCTTGCGCAGGGAGGTCCTGGTCTTGCCGAACATCCAACCTACGGAAGAGTTCTACGAAATACTGCCACTCATCAGTGGCGAAGTGGAGAGCCACCACAAAGGGCGGGGCCACGACCTCTATGCCATCCGCGACTACCGGCAGACCGACACGGCCCGGCACGTCGATTGGAAGGCCACGGCCAAGCTCCAACAACTGAAAGTGCGGGAGTTCACTCGCGAGGACGAACGTCGGGTTGCTCTGGTTTTCGATACGCGTCTTCCGGTTGGCGACGACCACACGCTGGCGCGTTTTGAGAAGGCTGTCACTTTTTGCGCATGCCTCGCCTGGCACTTCTACGAAATCAGCGCCCAGATGCGATTCATCAGCGAGAACCTCGAAACCCCGATGGCCTCAGCAGGCGCCGTCGTCTACCCCGTGCTCGAGAGCCTGGCGTTGGTCCAGCCGATTTTCGCTTCGGGCTTGCCGGCGTCCTCTTCCCTCCCTGTGGCTTCCGTCGGAAACATCCTGGCCCGTCTCCCCGCCACCCCGGGCACTTTCAATATCATCCTCACGTTCCTGCCGCGCGGGTCGATCCCTACCAGCCTGTGGGCTACATCGTATGTGGTCTTCGGAGATGTACTCTAACCTCAAGATGAAAGCTTTTCGTCCGCTTCTTTGAGCACGACGGTTGGGAGTATCTCTACGGCGGCAAACAAGATAGTGATCAACAGCGGCCCCAAAACGAAACCCAAAAACCCAAAGTAGGCAATACCGCCCATCACTCCCAGGAATAGCCACAGGGTATTAATCTCTGTCTTCCGTCCGATGAAGAAAGGCTTAACGAAATTGTCGATCGAGCCCACCACCAGGGCGCAGACTGCCAGAAACGCCACGCCTCTGGCTACCGCGCCAGTGAGCAAGAAGAAGATCCCAGCCGGCATCCAAACCAACGCCGTGCCTATCAGGGGCACCAGGGAGAGAACGGCCATCACCGCGCCCCACAGCAAAGGAGAAGCGATCCCGAATAAGAGAAAGACGATTCCACCAGCGGCACCCTGAACAAGCGCGGTCAGCAAACCAGCCTGGAGCGTTGCAGCCGTCATGTCGTTAAAGGTGCGGCTAATCAACTGCTCGTGTTCAGGACGCAAAAGGGCGAGACGGCGAATCCCCCCCACCACCTTTGGCCCATGGAGGAGAAAGTAATACAGCGCGATCAGGGTGACGAAGAAACTAAACACAAAGTGCGTGAGGCCAGAAAAGATCGCTGAGCTTTTTCCTACCAGAAACTGGCTGATAGCACGAACGGCGCGCACGACGGTGGCGCGCAAGTCCGGTTCGGGCATTCCCAGACTTCGCATCTTGTCCAATACCCACTGATAGGGTACCGTGCCGCGAAGGACGTCGAGCCGGCTCAAGCCTCTTAAATTGATCCTGGACTGGAGCGTGTTATAAGCCTGAACAGATTGCTCCGCCAGCAGGATGAGGACGACGATCACCGGAACAATGACCAGAAGAGTAACCGCCACGCACGTCAGCACACCGGCGAGGCCTGGACGCTTGAGACGCCGCAAAAGCCACTCGAACAAGGGATGAGAAGCAATGGCAAGGATTGCCGCCCAGGCCAAGGCGTGGAGGAAGGGATGAAGAATTTGGAAGACGTAATAAAGCACAAGTAAAAGGAGCAGCACAAAAACAACACGAGCGTACTGGTTACGTTCCATCGACTTCACCTCAAAAAGCGCGGGCAGAACAGATAAGGACGGCCCCCGGGGTCAAACAATCGCGCCTTCTTTGCCGAAGCTAACCGCATGAGCCTCAGGACCCAGGGCGATGACTGCCGCTCCCACCAGGAGCACCGTCGCGGCGAGGATCCCCATGGATTGCGTGTAACTGAAATGCTCTCCCAGCACTGCCTCCACGTAGCCGATACTGGAGGCGCAGAGGACTCCCAGTTGGTATGCAAATCCAGGGAAAAAGCCGCGCAAAGAAGACGGCGACAGCTCGTTGATGTGGGCCGGAATAACCCCCCAGGCTCCCTGCACCATGAATTGAATGAGGAACGCGCCCAGCACAAGAAGAGCGAGGTTGCGCGCCAGGATCCAAAGGGGCGTAAGGGCCGCGGCCAGCAGCGCCGCGGTCACCATAGCCCGCCGCCGGCCTCGCCGGTCGGAATACAGTCCAAAGGCCAGACCACCGGCCACCGCGCCGACCATGGAAATAGCCGTAATGATGGCGGTGGCCCGCGGCGTGTAGTGGCGCTGGCGCTGCAAGAACGTTGGGTATAGATCCTGAGTGCCGTGCGACATGAAATTCATCATGGTCATCAGCAGTACCAGGTAGAGAAAGAGTCGCCATTGCTGCAGGATGGAACGCCCGTAGGTGCGCCAGTCCGTGCGCGAGTCCCGCCAGGCTTGCGTCTCCTTGACCTTGGCGCGAATGAAAAGCGTCAGCAGCGCCGGCAGACCTCCGATAAAGAACATGGCCCGCCAGCCCCAGTATGGGAAGACCAGATAGAATGCTCCCGCCGCCAGAAGGTATCCAAGGGCGTATCCCTCCTGCAACAACCCGGAGAGGACGCCACGCCACTTGGCAGGGACTGACTCCATAGCCAGCGAGGCGCCAACGCCCCACTCACCTCCCATGCCGATGCCGTAGAGTAACCTCAGGATAAGGAAAACGCGGTAGCTGGGCGCCAACCCCGATAGCACCTCCACGCCCGAATAGAACAGGATATCAATCATTAGGGGGAGCCGGCGGCCGTAACGGTCCGCCATCAACCCAAAGATGATCGCGCCCAGAGGACGGGTAGCCAGGCTGGCGGTAAGGGCCAGCGCCACTTCCGGAATGGACACCCTGAAGTCCTTGGCGACGGGCCCAAGAACGAAGGCGAGCACGAAGAAGTCGAAGGCGTCCAGCGTCCAGCCCAGAAAGCCAGCAGCCAGAGCGTTGCGCTGGTTAGCCCGGTCGGCAACCGGGGTAGCACGGCGCTTGTCACTCGTCACTTGTGGTGTCCCTTTTCGGCCAAAGGCTGCGTTACATCCGAGGCGGGTACTTACCGTTTTCGCTTGCTCCGTGAACCGGCCGTTTGGCCCAGACGCTGGCGAGCAAGCACCACGGCACCCAGGGCGCCGGCATCGTCGCCCAGGCTGCCGGGAACAATCTTGATGCTCTGGGCGATGTCCTGGTTGAGGAAATACTCATAGGCTGTAGGCCGCATAGGAGCGACGAAGTCCTCACCCAGCCGCTCTGCGATGCCACCTCCAATCACCACCCGCTCAGGATCGAGAATGTTCACTATGTTGGCGATCACCAGTCCAAGGTAGTACTCGGCCCGCTTCATCACCTCCTGCATCACTGGGTCCTGCTTCCTGAGCGCTCGGACAATGACGCCGCTGGTCATTCGGGCGCTGTTGCGTTCCTTCATAATCTGAGGGACGATGCTCTTCCGGCCAGCCTTGATAGCGGCACGCACATCGCGCTCCATGGCCGTGCGGCTGGCAAGCGCCTCCACGCAACCCCGACGACCGCAGCCGCAGAGTGGACCGTCGACTTCGAGGACGGTGTGACCAATCTCGCCGGCGCTGCCCCGGAATCCATAGTAGAGCTGCCCGCCAAGAATGATTCCGCCGCCGATTCCCGTTCCCACGAAAATTCCCACCATTCCCTGAGCTTGCTCACCTGCTCCCAGCGCATGCTCACCCACAGTGCCCGCGTTGACGTCGTTGTCAACAATGATCGGCACGCGAAGCAATCTTCTCAGCTCCGGTCCCAGCGGGACGCCAATCCAACCGAGGTTCGGAGCCTTGTGGACGATCCCGCGCCGAGGGTCGACGGCCCCGGGTGCTCCAATGCCTACACCCTCGACTTGCTTCAGCCTCAAGCCGGCGTCTGCTACGGTTCCCTTCACTAGCCTTGCGAGGTCGTTGATGGCCTGGCCCGGCTTGTGAGCTAACGTTGAGATCTTGCCGCTGGCCAAGATGCGATTGTCGCCGTCTACAGCCAGCGCCTTAATGCTTGTGCCACCCATATCGACGCCCACTGTGACGCCCGTTTTCGTCAGCATGGTATTCCTCCGCAGGAGCGGTTCGCTCGCGGTCGCAGTCTATCGTAGTTTCGATGAGGTGCAAAGTATGAAGACCAGTGGCTGGTTAGTAGCCAGTGGTTAGCCACTTTTCTCGGCATCTGGCGCGCCGAAGTGCAACAATGGGATGCGAATTGAAAAAATCGAGGGAGATCATGGAAGCGTCTTTGTTGAGTGCCCCCGCGCCCATTGAAACCCAGCCGCTCCACTTCACCGACGTGCCCCACCCCCAGCCAACTCGCGATCAGGTGCGAGTGCGAGTGAGCGTCTGCGGAGTGTGTCGCACTGACCTCCACGTGGTGGAAGGCGAACTGCCCCCACGAAAGTCACCGGTGATTCCTGGCCACCAAGTGGTCGGCGTGGTCGACAAGGTCGGAGATGCCGCTAGGCGACTCAAGGTAGGCGCACGTGTGGGTATCCCCTGGCTGCATCGGACCTGCGGCGTCTGCGAATACTGCCGCGCTGGCAAAGAGAACCTCTGCGATAACGCCACCTTCACCGGCTACGCGGTGGACGGTGGTTACGCCCAGTACACGCTGGCGCCCGAAGGTTTCGTTTATCCCCTCCCTTATGGCTTTTCCGACGAGCAGGCGGCACCCCTGCTGTGTGCAGGCATCATTGGCTTTCGCGCCCTGCGCCTGTCAGGAATTGAGCCGGGGGGCCGTCTGGGGTTCTACGGGTTCGGCGCCGCCGCCCACGTCGCCATCCAGGTAGCTCGCCACTGGAACGTCGAAGTCTTTGCCGCAACCCGGGATGAGCGTCACCAGCGGCTGGCGCGAGAACTCGGCGCAGCCTGGACCGGCGGCACCCTCGCCGAGCCGCCGGTGAAGCTCGACAGTGCCATCGTCTTTGCTCCCGCCGGTGAGATCGTGCCCGCGGCCCTGAAAGCCCTTAAGAAAGGCGGAACCCTGGCGCTGGCCGGCATTCACATGAGTCCTATACCACCCCTCGAGTACCCGCTGCTTTACCAGGAGCGC
>DATJKY010000027.1:0-14490 GCA_035490955.1 Terriglobia bacterium
CGTTTCGGCCAATTCTCTGACGCGCTCGCCCGGATCCGCGAGCGTATCGAGCGTGAACCGAGGGAGAGGGGAGACCTGCAGCGGATTTGCTGGGACTTGGGAATCCCGGGAGACTTCGATATTGCAGCGATCAACTGGCGGCCCGACTACGACCACTTTTTCTACCGTCAGCTCTGCCGGCGCGCACGGAGTCTCTATTTGTTC
This sequence comes from Terriglobia bacterium, assembly GCA_035490955.1. Classification (GTDB taxonomy): domain Bacteria; phylum Acidobacteriota; class Terriglobia; order UBA7540; family UBA7540; genus DATJKY01. Next base: position 205 of record DATJKY010000027.1, read on the forward strand.
CGAGACGAATACATCTTTGGTCTCGAGACTGCGGTGGTCGTCGAGACTCCACAACTGGGCCATGCGACCTATGTCTTTTCCAAACCCCGGAGCATGGAGGCCTTTCTCGCCGCCTACATTCAGACGACCAAAGAAGACATCCGAAACAACAGCGGCAACATCGCCGAAACATTGGGATTCCTGGGCCGCGTCATCCATGGTACGAGCCCGCGGGCCTGGCTGGCAGAGCTCAAGGCCAAAATCGGCGAACGGGCTGACTACGCGGCGGCCGGCGGCGCTGTGACTTAAACCACAAAATTGCCTATCAGTAGGTGCCTTTGCCCGGTTTCTCGGCAGGTCTCTGATAACAGGGAAGGAGGTCAAAACGCACAGGCACAACATCTCAGTAGCGCTTCCTCGGTTTCTTCACTGTTACAACACTGCTCGACTTGTGCGCGCAAGCTTTCGCTTGAAAACAAAGGGACTTGGAGAAGGTTGATTACCGTCCACAACAGTAGAATGTTGTGCCCTCCCGCCGTGGCCACCTCGATGGCGCGTTTCGCGTGGACCTGGCCCTTGACGTCATGGAAGTCCACCCCGTACTGGCTGGATGCGGCCAGCATTTCCGCCACACTCACACGGGCGGCAGGAAACTCGCGTGTCGCGTTGATGAAGTCGAGAACCTCGGGGAGAGAGCGCAGCCCGTAGACCTCAACATCTTGCACCACGGCCGCTTCGCTGGCATTCTCCACCGGCACCACCAGCTTGCGAATCCCTCTCTGCCGGGCCATGCCGGCGATGGAAAGCGCACCCTTGATGGGCCGCAGTCCTCCGTCAAGCGACAGTTCGCCCAAGAACAGAACGTTGCGCAGGTCGTTTCTCAGCAGGATTCCCGTGTTGCCCAGAATGCCCAGGGCTATGGCCAGATCAAAGCCCGAGCCTTCCTTCTTGACGTCGGCCGGCGCGAGATTGACGGTGATGGTTTGGAAAGGAAAATCCAGCCCGCAGTTCTTGATGGCCGCCTTGATGCGCTCCCGGCTCTCCCGCACTGCCGCATCCGGCAGGCCGACGGTCAGGAAATCGCTCTTGCCGGCAGAAATGTCAACCTCTACCTCTACCAGGTAGGCGTCGATCCCATAGACGGCGGCGCTGAAGGTCTTAAACAGCATCGATGTTGCGAGACGGCGAGGTTTCGGGCCGACTCGTGTTGCCAAGCTCGAGGCTCATTATAACAGAATAGAACCAGGTATCTGTCGTCTCAAGCGAATACTCGGCAGGCTGGACGGTGGGCAGCGGATGAGGCACCGCCGACAACGTTTGCTGCGGGAGTTGACGCCTACGGCTTATTCTGCTGGGGCGGTGGGGTCTTAATGGGGTAGGGCTGGGCTGGCGTCGGCTTGCGCTCAAGCTCCAACATCGGTTTCTCGACTTCCGAGCCCAGCCAGACGCTCGCCAGCGTCCAGTTGTCGTACCGCTTCTGCAGGACCATAGAGTAGAAGGCAGTTCCGGAGGGGTTGTCAAAAATAACGTGAGCTAGAGCACGATCGCGGTCCGGCGAATAGGTGACGCCTGCGACGCTAACTCGCACCGCGGGCGTGACGGGGTTCGGAGGTTTCGCGGTGGTTGCTGTCGGCTGTGTCGTGGATGGACTGGTAGCTGGTCTAGGGGCGCCAGAACCTGAAGGGACTTCGAACGCCGGCATGAAATAGGTCTGCACCGCCTGTTCGACAGAGATGCCGCTCCTTCTTCCCTCAGGGGAAGCCAGGTAACGAGCCCTGACTTGGAGTACATCGAGAGCATTCTCGATGTCGTCTTTGATGACAATGTCTTGCAGCTTGGCGTGTATCTCCTTGAGTGGAGCTACGAAGCTGGGGTCACAGCGAACAGTAAGAGCCAGGATGGCAGCCTCGGTAACTGTGCGGTCCTGCTCCTCGTCGCCACGCCCCACTACGTACAAGAGTAGCTTCGTAGCCATGGGGTCTTCGAATTCCGCCAGTGCCCCGTAGTAAAAACGTCGCAGGTTCAGGTCGCGACGGTCCTGCATAAGCTTGGAGAGGGCTTTGATCGCCTTGCCGCCTCCGACGAATGCCAGGGATTGCGCGGCAAACTCCGCCGTCCGGTCATCCTGCAACGCCTTTTCGAGTTGAGGGACGATCGCGGGTCCGGCTGCGAACGCTGCATCCAGCAAGGTGTCGCGAGCTTCGGCATTGGGCGAATTCGCGATGGCATCCAGGAGTTCGGGCGCCCAGTCCCCGGGTGGCGGATCTTCGCTAGCCTCCAACCCGGATTCGCTCGGAGCCGGCTCTGAAGCCTTCTGTTTCCGCGCATTCTGTTGTGCCTCGGATGGCGCTCTCGGCTGTAGTCTTACAACTGGATTCTCGGTTTGCTGGCCGAAGCCGAAAGCGGAAATTAGAAAGCAGAAGACGAAAGACAGAACGCAGTACGGAGGAGCGCAAAAGGCTCCCTCAAGAGCGTCGGGTGCGCTTTCCTGGTTTAGCCTTCCGCTTTCCATGTTCTGCATTGTGAAACCAGTTGGATGCCGGTTGCCCTGACCGGGTTGGAGGCTGATACGCAAGCTAAACCCAACTCGCTGACCCTTGGCCCCCAGGCCGTTTTTTTCAACGCGTGCCCTCCAACAAACCGGGCAGATCCCGCAAGTCGTTCAACATCAAGTCCGGCGGCACGGTCTCGAGCGTATGCGCCCCGAGACCGTAGGTCACTCCGCACGTCCAGACGCCCGCATTGCGGCCAGTAAGAACATCGGTGTCCGAGTCACCCACAATAAGGGTCTGCCAGGCAGAAATCCCTGTACCTCTCATCAGCGTGAGAACGCCGACAGGGTTAGGTTTCTTCTCCGGAAAGCTGGTATCGCCGTAGACCCACGAGAAGTGATGAGCCAATCCCAAGCCATCCAGTATTTTCCGGCTGAAGTCGACTCGCTTGTTGGTGAGCACGGCCATCTTTCGACCCGTCAGTTCATCGAGCGCTTGGCGGACCCCGGGATAAGGAACAGTGTGATCGAGCAGATGGCGACTGTAGTAATCCAGGAAGATCGTGCTGGCCCGCGCCATGCCGTCGTCCGAAGCCCCCTCGCCCAGGGTTCGACGGATCAGGGTGGCGACACCACCTCCCACGTAGGAAACAACCACAGCGGTTTCTAACCGGGGCAGGCCCATTTGCTCGCGCATAGCGTTCACGCTGAGGACCAGGTCGGTCTTGCTGTCAATAAGCGTGCCATCTAAGTCGAAGATGAGAAGTCGAATGTCGTTTAACGCGGGTGTAGACGTCGTCACGGTCAAGTATCCATTGTAGCCGGAAAAATCCTGCTTGCGATTATTCACTCGATGAGGTCCGCTCCCGAACGCAAGCTCACACTGAAGTTTCATTCAGCAACGAACTTGTTCTAGTTTTGGCAAGCCCGTGGGTTAAACTAATAAGCGGGATGTTGGTTTCGTGGCCGACCACGTCACCGACCTGAAGCCCAGAGTGCGGAGGTCGCTCCTCGGTGGGCCACCCAAGTATCTCACCCGGAGAGGTGTAAAGCAGTCGGCTTCGACGTTCGGCCACGACAGCAAGTGTCGAGGAGAGCTCATGGATGACCAGAAGTTGAAGGAAGGAACATTTAAGCAGAAATTCGTCCACGAGCTAAAGACGGTCGGCTGGGTCTCCTTGTATCTGGCCCTGTTCTTTTGCGCGCTTTGCACGTACAGCATGCTGATGTTGCATGAACTTAATGTCACAAATTCCTACTTCCGATACGGGTTTGCGATAATCAACGCGCTCGTTATAGCCAAAATCATCCTACTAGGAGAATATGCGCGGCTTGGCCGAGGGCATGAGAACAAGCCATTGATTATTTCAGTCCTTTGGAAAGCGTTTCTATTCGGCTTGCTTGTGGCAGCCTTTCATATCCTCGAAGAAACGATTAAACGATTCGCACTCCATCAGCGGATTAGTGTGGACATAGATGAGATGCTCATCCGAAACCTGGTCGTTTTTTCCTTTCTCGTTCCCTTCTTCGCTTTCTGGGAACTGCGGCGAGTGCTGGGGGAAGGCCAGCTCTTCGACATGTTTTTTCGGAGAAGACAACAGTCGAATCCCGATGTGTCTATCGGAACCCAAAAAGCCTGAAAGGCCGAGGCGGTGCGGAGAATCAAATTTTGGGACTTTGGTTGCACGTCACGTATCGTTGGCTCGCCCCGGACCCTCAGGCCTGCGGTCCCGGTGGTTGTCTCAACGCCCCCGTCCGCGCAGGTCCGACAACAACATCTTCGCCTCGGGGTCGTTGGGAACAAGTTGTATTAACTGCTGCGCGTAGGTGGTTGCCAACGCAACGTTCCCTTTTTCTCGCTCAAATGTGATCAGGCCCATAAGAATCTCGCGGTCCGCAGGACGCCTCTCGTGAGCTTGTTGCAAAACCGCGATCGCCTGGTCAACCTGACCACTGGAGTGCAGTCCTAGAGCGTAAACATAGCTATAGCGGGCATTGCCCGGTTGCAGTCTCGCCGCTTTGGCCAGCAGGTCAATAGCCTCCTGATACTTTTTCTGCCTCACTTTGAGCAGACCGAGAGCATGAATGGGCTCCGCTGCAGTCGGAGCGACCGCGACGGCCTTCTCCAGTAATTGCTCCGCCTCGTCATCGCGTTCCTGGGTGCGGTAGAGGTCAGCAAGGTTTACCATGGCAGGGACGAAGTTGGGGTCAAGGCGCAACGCGGTCTTCAGCTCGCTTTCAGCATCGGTGACGCGGCCCATCTGGGCGTAGAGCAGTGCCAGGTTCATGTGGTTCTCCGGGCGCTCGGCGGTCGCCATCTCAGAGGCGACCAGCTCCGAAACCGCGCGATCCAGGGCGGTTTTCTGTTCTCCCTGCAGGAGGTCAGGCCGAGTCCCCGCAAGTAGTCGCGCTGCCGCGAGGCGCACGCACCGGATAGAGTCGGTCAGCAAGGGCCCCGCCAGGCGCACTCGGCCTTGTGGTGCAAGTGGCTCCAGAGCTCGCACCGCCGCGCTACGCACCAGCCCATCGCTCGCGCCGAGTGCTGCCTGTACCGCCGGAATCGAAGCAGGCGTGAGGTATTCCGGAAGCAGGCTCAAGGCGGTGGCGCGAGCAATGGCGGGCTTCGTGGTATCTGTGATTAGCCCGGTAAGCGCCTTTTCGGCGTTGGGCAAGCCACGACGGCCCGCGTCAATCGCCTCCACAAAGCCCGGCTCTCGGCCGGGGCTCGTACCATACCACTTCGCCACCACTTCGGCTGCCCACTTGACGGATTTGTCTGTATGACATTGAGTGCAGGCGTTCGGAGTCCCGTAGGCCAAGGAAAAGTCGGGCCGTGGCACTCGGAAACTGTGGTCGCGCCGCACATCCAGCACCATGTATGTCCGGGTTGGCATGTGGCAGTTGACGCAGAGTGCGCCGGCACCAGCAACCTCGTGGTGGTGGTGCTGCTCGTTGCCAAACTTCGCGAGCAAATGGCACTTGCCGCAAACCGAGTTCATGCTCACCGGGGCGAGCGTCCCGCTGTGCGGGTCATGGCAGTCAGAGCAGGTCACGCCCTGCTGGTACATCTTGCTTTGCAGGAACGAGCCGTACTCGTAGTCTTCTTCCAGGATTTGGCCGTCAGCATAATAGACACCTTCTTCCAGCAGGACCGGCTCATACGCGTCTAAATAGGGCTGTCCCGGCTGGTAGTCACTCGTGATCGGACGACGGCGGGAGTGACAGGGCGCACAAGTCTCCAGTTCATTGCGTGAGCGCGCCTGACCTTTCCAGTGCATGGTTCCTGCTCCCGGCTCTAGGACTAGCCACGATCCGCTGGGCGGTTTCAGGTTAACAACGAGGCCGTTCGCGCCCTCGCGTGGTTGGTAGGGACCCTTCTTTCGGTTTCGCGCCCAAGAAACATGCCGGGAGCCGGGTCCGTGGCATGATTCGCAGGAGACATTGATTTCCGACCACGTCGTCGCATAGCTATCCTGCGCCAGATCGTAATTTGTGCGCAGGTTGGTGGAGTGACAAGAGGTGCACATGTAATTCCACGTCTGGTTTCGTCCCGTCCAATGTAGTGGATCAGTGTGAGGCATCTTCTGGCCGGAATAGAGGTGAAACCAGCGCTGCCCGCCCTCGTCCTTGGCTCGCGAATCCCACGCGATACCGAGACTCTGGAGTCGTCCGTTAGGAAACGGGACGAGATACTGCTGCAAGGGATAGACTCCGAAGGTGTAGGGGATGGCGTAGTCCTTGAGCCTGCCGTCGCGTCCATCAGTGCGAACGTAGAATTGGTTGTCCTTCTTATAGAAACTCGATGTTACGTCGTCTTTGGTAAAGCGGGTCTGTTTGAAGTCTCCGAGCACTGTGCCGTCACTCGCCAGTTGCATGGCCAGCGCGTGATGGGAATGACGCCACGCCTCGGCCTCTTCGGCATGACACGGGGCACAACGCTTCTCGCCGACGTAGGTGAGCGACGAAACAGAAGGTGACTGTACGTCCGGGCGGCGAGACCCTCGAAACGAGCGCCAGAAGAGAATACCCATAATCGAAACCGCCAGCACACCCGCGATGATGGCTCGCCGCGGTGTTAACCACCGGGGCTCGGTGTGAGCAGTCATTAGCTTGCTCCTCGATTAGCGCGGACGCTGTCTACCTCCCGGGGAGCGACTCGCACTCGGGTCATGAGTCGGGCACGGTGCGCCCCAGCACAACAGCGACAGTCACTGGGACCAGTTTTGCTTTGCACGGCAAGCCCGCCAACTTTCAACTGTATTATCATATCCAAGGAGGATGATAATTTGGCTCGTACCGTCCACTACTGTTATCGAGGAAGCCGTTCTCGGCCTGAATGCTTCCGGCTGGGACGGCAACCCTTGAATCTGTCTGACGGCCGATCGGTTACGATCGGCACCGGCTGACCTTGGGCCTTTAGCGACACGCTACTCAAAACGCACGCCAGCAGCACAATGGAAATACGAGCGAGCATCGTCCGAGTGGATTCCTCACGCTTTCGGAGAAAGCACTCTAGCACATGGCAATGTCCGGCTTCGCGATGGCGGCGCTTGTCACTCGTCGCTTGCTGTAGACCATGGGTAATGACTCGTCATTCGATGGCTCAATGACTCGAAGCGGGTCACTCTTCGTGGGAAATGCTCCGGACCAGGCGGAAGCCGTAATCTGCATACTGAAAGGTGGGAGGAATGCTGGAGCGAGCAGCGCACCGGCTCACCTTGACGTGATGACGCCATGATCCGCCGCGGGAAGCGCGACGGTGACCGGTCTCAGGCCCTTTCGGGTTGCGCTCCGGCGAGTGGGAGTAGAACTCACGGCTGAACCAGTCTGCGCACCATTCATGAACGTTCTCCGAAACATCGAACAGGCCATACGGGTTGGGCGACCCTCTCCCGGCGGGAAGCGGTCCCTTGACTTCCCCGCCCCAGCGCCGCTGGTATTCGGGCCGCGACTGCGGCGGCTCGTCACCCCACGGGTAGAGGCAGCCCTCGCTGCCACCACGCGCCGCGCGTTCCCATTCCCCTTCTGTCGGCAATCGATAGCGACGCCGGGTTACCCCACTGAGCCACTCGCAATATTTGGTCGCCTCGAACCAGCTTACGGCCACCACCGGCTGCTCGGGATGATTGAAGTCGGGATTGTTCCAGTGGGGTGGCACAGGATGTGCGGTTGCCTGCAGGAACAGCGCGAAATCCTGGTTTCGGACCTGAACCACCGCCATCTCAAACGCGCCGACCCAGACGCGATGCACAGGCTTCTCCTCATCCTGGCCCGTTTCGCAGCCCATCAGAAACCAGCCGGCAGGAATGATGGCGCAGACCGGTTTCGCAATGTCCTTGCTGGCGGGACGGGCTTCCAAGGGCTGCGAGGCCACACCTGCAACGTTGTGGGTGTCACTGTTTTTCATTTCCAAAGCCAGCTCAATTCTATAACATCTGCAGACAGGTGGTAGATGGGGCGGCAACCGGTAGGGTGATAGGTCGTAGGTACTAGGGGGATCACGAAATGCCAATTGAGAGCTCTTCGACCTACCACCTGCCAGGGGTTTTATGTCCAGATCACACAAAGCTACGGTTCAGAAACAGTTCACCAAGACCGCCGAGGCCTTCAGCAAGTCCGTGGTGCGGGACTCGCCGGAAGTGCTGGCTGAGAAGCTGGAGTTCGTGAAGCCACAGCCCGCCGACCTTTCGCTGGACGTGGCCTGCGGTCCGGGTGCGTTTGTCCTGGCACTGGCCCCACGGGTGCGTTTTGCGCGCGGCATAGACTTAACCGAGGAGTTGTTGCGGCGCGCCCGCTACCTTCAGTTCGAGCGCAACATCTTGAATGCCGCCTTTGATCGGGGCGAGGCCGAGCACCTTCCGTACCCTAACGCTGCCTACGACCTAGTGAATTGCCAGTGCTCCCTCCATCATATGTCTAAGCCAGTTGTGGCGCTCAGAGAAATGGTCCGAGTGATGAAGCCGGAAGGGCGGCTGGCAGTTATTGACACCCTCGGCCCGGAAAGTGACTCCAAATTCGAGCTGCACAACCGCATTGAAAGCACCCGCGACCCTTCTCATTCGCTTTCGCTACGACTAACTACGTTCCTCGAAATCTTCGACGACCTCGGACTGGAAATCGCTCGCCAATCAGTTCGACGACGCCAGCGCTCCTTCAATCAATGGATGCTCCGCGCCGGCCTCGGGCCCGGCCATGGGCGTTATAAGGAAACGCGCAGGCTGTTGGAAGAATGCATCCCCGGCGACCGTGCCGGCTACTCCGCCCGGGTAGAAGACGAGGACATTTCGATCGTTCACCACGAGGGCATGTTTCTCCTGGTAAGGTCGAAAGTCGTAGATGGTGGGGCCGCTACCGGTAGGTGGTAGGCGTATGTCGTATGTGGGACCGCCTGACCTAATTAAACCGCGGACGACTTGGCTGACCCGACCCGCACTGCTTTGATCAGCCTGGTGAGCCTACGACTACCACCCACTGCCTGCGGCCACTGCCTACGACCTACCACCTATCTGAAACGGCCATTCGCCTCTCACCCCGGCACGAATCATGTAAGCTGCGGTGCCTACTGCGAACACCCCGAAGGCGAAGGTCAAGGACTGTCTCTCCGCCGTGGCGAGCACATAGATCCAACCGCCACTGGAGATGAGGCCGGGCAGGGGATAGAACCACATACGGAAGGGTCGTGAGAGGCCGGGGGCGCGCAACCTCAGCAGGAAAAACCCGATGGTCTGGGGCAAGTACTGGATGAGCACCCGGGTGGTAATCAGGCTGCCGATCACCTCATTCAGTTTTCCGAGGCTGAAGATGGAAGCCACGATGCCGAGAGTAATGAGCGATACGTGGGGGAACTGCCCTACCGGATGAAGCCGCGCAAAGATGCGGAAGAAGTTGCCGTCGGTCGCCGCTCGGTAGGGAATGCGCGAGTAACCGAGCAGCAGCGAGAAGACGGAAGAGAACGCAATCCACAGCAGGAGCACGGTCATAATGTGGCCCGCCGTCGCTCCATGCAGCCTTTCGATGTACTGCGACGCAATGAACTTGCTCTTCGCTGCCTCCTGCCAGGGAAGGACGCTCAGGAAAGCAGCACTCATTAGAACGTACAACGCACCTACGGAAATGACGGAAAACATGATGGCACGCGGGATAACGCGCCCCGGGTCGCGGATCTCCTCAGCTAGATAGCAGACGTTGTAATAACCAAAATAATCGTAGAGTGCATAAAGGGTGGCGTGTCCCAAGCTCGCCCACAATACCCAGTTCAATTCGAAGGTACGGGGCGAAACACCGAGGATCCGGGCCACGCTGAAGTGAGGTAACCCCGAGCTCACAATCCACAGGCACCCGAGCAGCACACCACCCACCAGCACGACCGACAGCTTCCCGATGGCCCCGATCCGGCGATAAAGCAACACCACAAGAAGTAGAGGAAACGCGGCCGCAACTGCGCGCTCTTCAGTGGCCGATAGTCCAGGCAAGAGGTAACGAAGGTAGTTGGCAAATCCGATGCTGCCGCTGGCCACCGACAAGGGAGCCGAGAAGACAATCTGCCAAACCATCAAGAACGAAAGCCAGTGACCGGCGCCCTGAGGTCCGAAAGCTTCGCGCAGGTAGTTATAACTGCCCCCGGCCTTGGGCAGCGCGGCGCCCAGCTCCGCCCACACCAAGCCGTCGCAGAAGGCGATGAGTGCGCCTACGAACCAGGCGAGCATTGCCCGCGGGCCGCCCATGGTTGTAAGGAGGAGGGGAATAGTAATGTAAGGGCCGATCCCCACCATGTCGGTGATAGCCAGGGAAGTAGCCTGAAGAAGGCCGAGTTCGCGCCGTAGACCGGGTGTGGGCATCAAAAAAACCACAGAGGCACAGAGAAAACTGTCCTCACAAAATCATCCGTTTGATGCCTTCCCTCAAACCGGTACATAGAAGTTCAATTTATTTTAACCGACAGTCCTGTGTTTGCTGGCTCAGTATCAGCCTCTGCTTGTACGCAGACGCCGGAGGAGCGTCGATTTCTGTTTTGGGTCGGGACGCACCGCCCGCCCCGCCCAGGTGAGGAAGTAGACGGTTAGGGCGGCCTCTCGCAGTTGTTCCAGGCAATAGGGGCAACTGCGCTCCACGTGCTCGCGGATACTGGCGTCATCCTCAACCGACAGAGCGCCGAGAAGAAACAACTCGTAGTTCTGGTCTAAATATTGGCAACCCACGTCCCCATCACCGCGCGGAGCCGGTGCCTCAGGAAGCTCATGGCGGCACGCAGCTCCGACCTCACTTTCCCCAAAGGCTGGCCGAGCTTCTGGGAGATTTCAGCCTCGGTGTAGCCGTCGAAGACCGCCAAATCCAGCGCTTGGCGCTGATGTGAAGGCAATTGCTTGATCACCTTTTGGAGCAACTCGCTCCGCTGCTCCAGCTTGGCAAGCTCCTCGCCGCGGGGCAACCAGGCTGAATTTTCCCCCAGGATGCGAGGACCGCCCAAGGCCTGCGGCGCCAGGCCCCTCCGGGCGCGCAACCGATCCACTGCCGCGTTCCGAGCCACGAGCGCCAGCCAGGCAGACGCGCCGATGCCCTCCCGGCTCAGATGCGACGCCTGGTTCCAGAGGCGAAGAAAGACCTCCTGGAGGACCTCCTCGACCTCTTGCCGCTCCACTAGAATCCGCCGAAGCAACGCCAGGAGGCCAGGCGCAAAGCGGTCGTAAAGGACTCCCAAGGCCTCCCCATCGTGCCGGGCAACGCGGGCCAATAACTCTTGTGCTGTGGCTTCCCGCATGACGGTTCTGGAAACTCTAGAAACTGGAGAATCGAAACCGGGTGAAGCTGGAAACCAAGTGGAACCCCAACAGACTCGGCTTGAATCTCGCTGAGTTTCGATTCTAGCCGAAGAAACGGACGCGCCGCTGGAAAATCGACGTGCGCTGCGACCTAAATGAGTGTTATAGGCTATATAAAGAGAATTAATTAGACAACGCGGGGTCATCGATTTACAAAGGTTATCAAAACCCGGCCGCAAGAGGGTCGGCGTTGCAGAGTCTTTGCCCCCAAAGCTTCTGCCGCAGGCCAGTGTCGGATGCAACTCAGACCTCCTTCTTGATGACACCCCTCGGGCCCAAAGGGGCTCGAGGGGACAGTCTTTCGGGGAAACGAGGTTAATGTTGCCTTCTCGCTGGACAATCGTCCCCAAATGGAAATATGCTGGTCTTCGCGCCGCCGTCAGGTAGGAGTGACCGGCGTGCAAAGAGGCTTGCAGCGAGTCTCGGTAAGCTGCTGCAAGAGAGGTCTCTTATGGACGCGACCCTGGAGAGAATCCGGTTTGCTGAACGGATCTCGCGGCTCGGTACTGAGAGTGCCTTTGACGTGCTCGTGCGCGCTCAGGAGTTGGAGGCCCAGGGGCGTGAGGTCATTCACCTGGAGATTGGCGAGCCCGATTTTCCTACGGCTTTACACATCGTGGAGGCGGCCGATCGGGCGTTGCGCGGTGGCTGGACACACTACGGACCCTCCGCTGGCCTGAGCCAGCTCCGTGAAGCGGTAGCCGAGGACGCCTCAAGAAGGCGCGGCATCTCGGTGGATCCCACCGAAGTCGTCATTACGCCCGGGGCCAAGCCCATTATGTTCTTCACTATCCTGGCGCTGGTAGAGCGCGGCGACGAAGTCCTTTATCCCAACCCCGGCTTTCCCATCTACGAGTCGATGGTCAACTTCGTCAGCGGGAGGCCAATACCCTACGGCCTGCCCGAGGAGCGAGATTTCGGAATCGACGTCGGTGAAATACTAGCCAAGATCACTGATCGCACGCGGCTGGTTATCTTGAATTCGCCTCACAACCCAACCGGCGGCGTGGTGGCGCGAACTGACCTTACCGCCCTGGCCGAAGCGCTTGCGGGGCGCGATATCTTCGTCCTCTCAGACGAGATTTACAGCCGCCTGCTCTACGAAGGCGAGCACGACAGCATCGCCGAGTTTCCCGGAATAAAGCAACGGACCATCATCCTGGATGGCTTTTCCAAGACTTATGCTATGACTGGCTGGCGGCTGGGCTACGGCATCATGGGCGCCGACCTGGCTCAGAAGGTGGCCCGGTTGCAGACGAACTGCAATTCCTGCACCGCAAGCTTCACCCAGATTGCCGGTGTCGAAGCTCTGCGCGGCGACCAGACCTCGGTCGGCCACATGGTGGAAGAATTCCGGCGTCGTCGTAGCGTGATCGTCGACGGCCTCAACGGCATCCCTGGCTTCCATTGCCGGATGCCGCATGGCGCCTTCTATGCTTTCCCGAACATCGTCGGCACAAATCATAACTCGAAAGCTCTGGCCGACGCGCTGCTTGAGGAGGTTGGCGTCGCCTGCCTGTCGGGTACGGCATTCGGCGCCTGGGGCGAGGGATATTTGCGTTTCTCCTTTGCTAATTCAGTGCAGAACATTCATGAAGCGTTGCAGCGCATTGAGGATTGGGCGAAGAAGAACCTGTAAGGATCTTAGATTTTAGACTTTAGACTACACTCGAGGTCCCAGTCGCGAGCCTCCAATGGAGTATTGTGTTCGCCTTGCCCAATGAGGGTGGAGTGTGTCCAAGCCTTGATCCGAAATCCCATCGCTTATGACGCCCGCCAAGCCTGCATACCGCGTTTTTGCCACCTGCGACATCGGACGAGAAGCCGTCGAGCTATTGCGGAACCGCGGTTACAAGGTTGAGGTCTACGACCAGCTCGAGCCGCCTCCCAAAAACCTGATTGTCGGGAAGGTGCGCTCGGGGATCGACGGGCTCATCAGCACGCTACGTGATCGCATCGATGCCGAGATCTTCGAGGCGGGGCGCGGCACGCTCAAAGTGGTAGCGCAGGACGCTGTGGGTTACGACAACATTAACCGCGCTGACGCTAACCGTTACCGCGTCCCCTTCACGAACACCGCGGACGTGCTCACCGAAGCTACAGCAGAGTTCGCCTTCTTTATCCTAGGCAACGTGGCGCGCAGACTCTACCCGGCGGAGCGGCTGGTGCGCGAAAACCGCTGGGGAACATGGCATCCCTACCTGCCCTTTCTCGGTGACGAGGTAACAGGCAAAACCATCGGAGTCATCGGCACGGGTCGGATCGGTCAGGCGTTCATCAAAAAAGCCTTGAGTTTCGACGCCGACATTCTTTGCTTTGACCCGCTCGCCCCGGCGCACGACTACATCAAAAAGGTCCAGGAGGTGATGGACACTCGCTTCCGCGCAGGCTTCAGTCCCGACCAGCGCACCATACGTTACGTGACTTTTGAGCGAGCCTTGCGGGACTCCGACTTCGTCAGTCTCCACGTTCCACTGCTGAGCCCTGATGAGAGCGACTTCGCCACCTACCACTTACTGAACGAGAGAACGCTGCGCCTGATGAGGCCCACCGCCTTTCTTATCAACACCTCGCGGGGCGCGGTGGTGGACGAACAAGCCCTTTATGCCGCCATCAAGGAGGGCGTGATCGCCGGCGCGGCGCTTGACGTTTTCGAAACTGAGCCGCTCCCTGTGGATTCGCCCTTGCGCGATCCGTCCATCGAGAACCGGGTGCGCCTGTTCGCCCACTTCGCCAGCGCCGCGCGGGTGACACGGCTTTCCACCGATCCTAACAAAGGTATGGCCGGCCGCTGCGTCCAAGGACTCATTGACGTACTGGAGGGCAATTACGGCGGCAACCCCGCCGATATGCCGTACGTGGTCAACAAAGAGGCGTTCCGATAAAAGCACGCTGCGATGCAAGCTGTTCGACCTTGCAATCCAATATATCGCCTATGACGATTCTCTTACCCTTGTTCGCCTGCCTCCCGGTTCTCTCCATTCTGTCGCTAGCGCC
>DATJKY010000028.1:0-5764 GCA_035490955.1 Terriglobia bacterium
AGCCGGCGGCTTTCGGTTGAGGCAATCCGAGCCGACCAGTTTCCCAACGCGCAGCAATCTTGTACGGCGCGTCCGGGCGTCGATCCTTAAGCTGCCCCGTACTCCTCGTCCAAGAACCCACGCTTCCAACCGAGGACGCCCCCTTCTAAACTTAACTTAGGCCACCCGTTCTCGGCTCGCCACTAACACTCCGATTGCCCCATCCCGCTGTTCAACTCAGCAGTTGTGCTGACTACGTGTAGCTGCATTCCGGGCTGGGTCTCCCGCGAACGCACATCTGTTTCCGATGGACCCAGGCTGAGAGGATTCGGCGTTGAAAAAGCAGGCACTTGTGCTTGGCAGCTCCCGTGCCCTTAGAACTGCGAACGTGTGAAAGGAGAAGCGCTGTGAAGCGAGTGATGTTCTACTGCCAGCACGTGCTCGGAATGGGACACCTGATCCGAAGCGCGGAGATCGTAAGGGCGCTTTCCAAGGACTTCAAGGTATTGTTCGTCACGGGCGGCGAACCAAGCCCTAACTTCGGCCTCGCGGGCAATATTAAGCTGCTTCAATTGGAGCCCCTCAAGAGTGATCCCGAGTTTGCGAACATCCACGTCTGTAATCCGGCGCTTGGGTTGGAAGAAACCAAGGTCTTGCGCCAGGAGCAACTGCTCCGTAGCTTTTGCAGCTTCCGACCCGACGTTCTGGTAACCGAGCTCTTTCCGTTTGGCCGCAAACAGTTTTCCTTTGAATTGATACCCCTGCTTGAACACGCGAGCAGTAGTCCCAGGACACCGCTGATCGTGTCGAGCATACGCGACGTCCTGGTGACCAAGAAGGACCAGGCCAAACACGAGCAACGCGTCACGGACATACTTAATCGCTTCTACGACCTTGTGCTGGTTCATGGCGACGAGAGGTTCTTCAGGCTCGAGGACACTTTCTCGCGAGTCGGCGACCTCTGCTGCCCGGTGGAGTATACCGGTTATGTCGTGCAACAGGAAAAGCAGACAGCGGCCAAAGGACATGGCCGTTCGAGACCGACGATCGTTGTCAGCAACGGAGGCGGAGGCTGCCTAAGTGGCCATCTTCTACTCGAGAGTGTCCTGCGCGCGGCGACCCTTCTTCAAGACACCCTTCCGCACGCGTTCCATGTCTTCGCCGGCCCCTTGATGCCCGAGGGCGCTTACCAGCGCTTGGAAGCGCTGGTGCCGTTAGGCGGAAAAGTGCGGCTCGCCCGCTATACGTCTGACCTTCCGGCCCATCTCCGGCGGGCTCAGCTCTCGGTGAGCATGGCCGGATACAACACCGTGATGGACATTCTTTCTACTCGAGTTCGCGCCCTCGTTTACCCGGTGACGGCCAATGGTGACCAGGAGCAGTCTGTGCGGGCGAGAAAGCTGGAAAAGATGGGTGTCTTGAAGGTGCTCGCGGGGGAGCAGCTTGAACCCGTGCGGCTGGCCCTAGAGATTCTCCGGGCCCTGCGGAGCAAGCCGTCAGAAATCATTCTGGACCTGGCGGGGGCGGAGAATAGTTCGCTCGTGATTCAGAAACACTTGGATGCTTGGAGCACTCATACATTACAGACTCAGGCCACCTTCCCAGTTGCAGAGAGGTCCTGGCGAGCTTCTCACCGAGGGGGAAACCAAATCGAAGAGGGCGCGCTATGCGACTAATGGTCTACTCCCACGACACTTTCGGGCTCGGCAACATCCGCCGCATGCTGGCCATCTGCACCCATCTGCAAGCGACGATCCCCGATCTTTCCGTCCTGATTGTCAGTGGATCACCCATGCTGCACAGCTTCCGTGTGCTTCCGGGCATCGACTACATCAAACTGCCTTGCCTGAAGCGCACAGAAGAGGGAGACCTGGGAGTGCGTTTCCTGGATCTTGAAGTGGAACAGGTTGTGCGTCTGCGCCGGGAACTGATCCTTTCTACCGTAGTGAGCTTCGAGCCTGACGTCGTGCTGGTGGACAAGAAGCCTGACGGCTTGGCCAAGGAACTCGAACCCAGCCTGCGCTACATCAGGTGCAACCTGCCCCAGGCCCGCATTCTACTCGTCCTACGTGACATCCTCGACGCTCCCGAAGTGACCGCGGCGGAGTGGGTGAAACGCGGCTACCAGAACATCGTCCAGTGGTATTACGACGGCGTGCTGGTACTGGGAGAGCAGCGGATCTTCGATGTGTGCGCCGAGTATCGGTTCTCCTGGACGCTGTGCCGGAAGGTACGCTACTGCGGTTATGTCGAGCGCAACCCCCCGGCGAGGGAGAGGGCGGCGGTGCGGGCTGAACTCGGAGTTGCGGAGCGAGAGAACTTGGTGTTGGTCACGGCAGGCGGCGGTGAGGACGGTTACGCCCTGATGTCAACGTACGTGCAGACTGCAGAAGAACTCCACAGGAGGTTCAGTGCCAAAAGCTTACTGGTCGCCGGACCCGAGCTTGCTCCGGCGCGGGCCGGCGCGCTGCGCGAAGCGGCCCAGCGTCAAGGCGGCATCCAGGTGATCGAATTCACCGACGACATGATGAGTTACATGAATGCGGCCGATGTGGTCGTCTCGATGGCCGGTTACAACACGATCTGTGAGCTGCTAACGCTGCACAAGAGAGCGGTTCTAGTGCCGAGGGTGAGACCGGTCCAGGAACAGAAGATTCGGGCTGAGCGTATGGCCGAGCTTTCCGCCTTTCACATGATTCATCCCGATCACCTCAGCCCTCGCGCTCTCGGGAAGGCCATCGGCGACGAAATCGGAGCGCTCCGTATGGGCGCGGGTGCGCCAGCCGTGGTTGATCTGAACGCGCTCCCCCGCGTCACCGAGATTCTCTCGCGCGTTGACATCCCGGAGGCATGTGGAACCGTTATCCCCACGGCGGAGCCGTTGTGGGCCGCGTAGGAGAATGGAAATGAAGGCTGAAAGGTCAAACCTAAGAGTCGCGTACCTGCTGAAGACGTTTCCCCGCCTGTCGGAGACGTTCATCCTGAACGAGATCCTGGGCCTGGAGAAGCTCGGGATGGATATCCAGATCTTCTCTCTCAAGAGGCCGGCGGACGAACTCGTTCATCCCGCTGTGGCCCAGGTCAGGAGCTCCGTCACCTACATCCCATCGCTGGGCCCTGATTTCCGGCTTAGGGATATCTTCGCGCTTCTCCTGTCTCATCTGGCCGTCCTGTTGACTCGGACCCACCGCTACGTCGCAGCGGCGCGTTTCCATTTCGGCCAGCCGGGGAAACCGCGCTTAAAGGATTTTCTGCAGGCTGGGTACTTGGCGCGACTTCTCGATCGCGGCGAGTACGAACACCTGCACGCTCACTTTGCCAACGTCCCGACCACAGTGGCGGAACTCGTAAACCGATTGACCTCTATCCCCTATAGCTTCACCGCCCACGCCAAGGACATTTACCTGACGCCCCCTGCCGAACTGGCAAGGAAGATTGCGAGCGCAACGTGCGTACTAACCTGCACGGCTTATAACCAGTGTTATCTAGCCGATCTTGCCCCGAACGCAACGCCGGTGCGCCTGGCGTACCACGGCATCGACGTCAGCCGTTTCGGGGCGTCGCAGCCTGACGCTCCTCGAGGCGGCGATGGTGTGCCCCTGATCCTGAGCGTCGGCCGCTTCTGCGAGAAAAAGGGATTCGAATACCTGCTGGAGGCGTGCCGCATCCTGAAGGCGCGAGACCGCCTCTTTCGCTGCCGGATCGTGGGGTACGGCGAATTGCAGGGCAGGCTGCAGACGATGATCGCCCACCTCGGTCTCCGTCGGTGCGTTTCCCTGGTGGGCAAGATGACCCAGGAGCAACTGGCGGCGCTGTATCCTCAGGCCAGCATGTTCGTGCTCCCCTGCCTGGTCACCGACAACGGCGACCGGGACGGCATTCCCAATGTCCTGATTGAAGCCATGGTGTCCCGGACTGCAGTGATTTCCACCGAGGTCTCAGGTATTTCCGAACTGGTCGAGCACAAGAGAAACGGTCTTCTTGTCGAACAGCGAGATGCGCGCGCCCTCGCAGATGCCATGGAAACGTTGCTTCTGCGACCGAGCCTGCGAAGTCGCTTGGCTGAAAGGGGCCGCGAGACGGTTCTTCGCCGGTTCACACTCGAGGCGAGCGCGTCACAGGTGCACGGCGTCCTGAGTTCACTCCTTTGTGCGGAGAAGCCCGTTAGAACGCAAGCAGAAGAGAAAGTCTTTGCCGCCGCATTCTGAGGTGGGCCATCATGGGAAAGAAAAAGACAACGAGTGATGTCCTGAGGGGCGCCGTTCGACTGGTTGACGCTTTTCGGCCTGAGATCGCGGGGGAAAAATCCCTGCTCGGGCTTTCGGTTGCTGCGTTGGTGTTGTCAGTGTTGTTCCGGATTCTGGAACCCTGGCCCCTCAAGTTCATCTACGACTTGGTCTTTCATACCAAGCACCATGCATCGAGACTCGCTTTTCTGTGCCATCTAAGACCGGAGACACTGCTGGCGCTTTCAGCGGTGAGTCTGGTGGCTATCACAGGTCTGGCCGGGACCAGTGAATATGCCAGCAGCGTGTGGATGTCTCTGGCTGCCTCGCAGGTTCTGGCGGGGATCCGAAGCAGACTCTTCCGTCACCTGGCGAGCCTTTCGATCTCGTTTCACGGCCGCAACCGGACCGGCGACCTCATCACGCACGTCACTTACGACATCGACCGCATGCGCGAGGTCACCGTGTCAGCCGTCCTCCCCTTCGTGACCAATATGCTGACCCTCGTAGCTATGGCCATCGTCATGTTCTGGATGAATTGGCGCTTGGGGCTCGTTGTGCTGGTCGCCTTTCCGCTGTTCTTCGTGTCTGTGTTGCGGCTCACACGGCGAATCAAAGACGTAGCGCGGGTCCAGCGCACGCGGGAAGGCGCCATCGCTGCCACCGCGGCTGAGGCCATAGGGTCGATTCGCACTGTGCAGGCGCTTTCGCTCCAGGAGAAGTTTCTCGATGTGTTTTCGACGGAAAACGACAACAGTCTCAAGGCTGGCAACAAGGTGCATCAACTCTCCGCCGGCCTCGAGCGGACCGTGGAAGTGCTTGCCGCCTCGACGACGGCCGTGGTCCTGTGGAGCGGCGCACACTACGTGCTCGACGGCCGGCTCACGCCCGGTGAGTTGATCGTCTTCGTCAACTACCTGCGCACCTCCTTCAAGCCCATCCGGCAGTTGGCCAAATACCTGGGCCAGATGGCCAAGGCATTGGCCTCGGGCGACCGTGTGCTGGATCTTCTGCACACCGCACCGGAAATCCAGGACAAACCACATGCCCCGCCGGCGCAACCCTTTTCGGGGCGAGTCCGCTTTGACAACGTTACCTTCGGCTATGAACCCGGCAAGCCGGTGCTGCGGAACGTGAGCTTCGATGTAGAACCCGGGCAGAGAGTGGTGGTGGTGGGGCCCTCCGGCAGCGGCAAGTCGACGCTGGCCAGCCTGTTGCTACGATTTCATGATCCGACCGAGGGCAGAATCCTGATTGATGGCGGCGATATTCGCGACTACACCGTCGAGTCGCTGCGTTCCCAGATCAGTGTCGTCCTGCAGGATAGCCTCCCGTTTGCAGTCAGTGTGCGCGACAACATCGCGTTCGGCGCCGTCGGCGCCGCCATGAACGAGATTGTCTACGCCGCACAGGTCGCTAATGCCCATGGCTTCATCATGCGGATGCCGAAGCAGTACGACACTGTCCTGGGAGAGCGGGGGGCCTCGCTCTCTGGTGGGCAGCGGCAGAGGATTGCCATCGCTCGCGCAGCGATCCGCAAAGCCCCAATCATCATTCTC
>DATJKY010000029.1:0-2193 GCA_035490955.1 Terriglobia bacterium
CTTCGCCCCAGTGGCTTTCTTGCTCCAGCTCTCTGCGCTTACAGTGGCGTGGGCCGTGCCGGGTTCGCACCGGCTTCCCAAACAAACCAGACGCCTACTCTTATAGCGCGTAGCACGGCGAGAGTCAAGCCAGACTCGGCCAGACTGGGTTCCCCGGGTTCCCTGAATGACCCAACTAGACTTCCTGGGAGTCCTCCCACAACGCCTCAAACTCAACCTGATAGATACCCACCAATCGCGGCTCGCGCAAAATCAGCACATTCTCGTAATTCTCCTCCTCCGAGGCGAAGGTCCAGTTGTAGCTGCCGGTGAGCACCACGCTGTTGTCTAGGAGGGCGAATTTGTGATGCATCTTGGAACCTGCACCGTTACGTCCGTAGGCAACACGGAAAGGCAATCGGCAGTTCGACAAGAGCTGCCGGGTGGCTGAACTCTCTTGAAACCTGTTACGATCGATCAGCAGTCGAACCCGGACTCCCTTGTATCGCGCCTCGTCCAGCGCGCGAGCCAGCCGCTGGCTGTTGAGACGGTACAGGGCGGCGTCCAAGCTGACCTCCGTTGCCCCGATGAGCTGCTCGATTGCGTCCGCGACTGACTTCGAGCGCGTAAACATCGCTTCCGTCGGCAAAGAGTCTGTCGAGGCCATGACTGCTCACGATTATATTGGGCCTTTCCCCAGGCTTTCAAGCAGCCGAATTCTTTGCTATTCTTCAAGGCCCGCACCAACTTCCGTGCCTGCTCGGTTTACCTGCCCGGGGAGGGAGCGTCCCGAGTCAGCCAAACCGCACGCGCCCGGAGCGGGGGAGAGACTCCGTCTGGCGGGCCGCCGAAAAGGCCGACGGTTTCATCCCGATCCCGCTGTGGCGGGAGAGGAATTTGGTTTGTTTGTTTTGCATTTGAGAAACAGCCAACGCGGCGGGCCCTTTTTTCAGCGGCCTCTCGCCGGGCACGGGATCAGACCGAAAAAGGAGCGTTCAATGGACTACACTTATCAAGAAATCGCTAAGATGATAGATCATTCCTTGCTCACTCCCACACTGACAGTCGGGGAGTTGGAGCAGGGATGCCGGCTCGCGCTAGACTACAACGTGGCCAGTGTTTGTATCATGCCTTACTACCTGAAGCGCTGTGCGGAGATCCTCAAGGGTAGCGCGGTGAAGGCCAGCACCACGATTGGCTTCCCACACGGCGGTCACACCACCGCCGTTAAGGTCGCCGAAGCCCGCCAAGCTCTGGAAGACGGCGGCGAAGAACTCGACATGGTAGTGAACATCAGCAAGGTTCTGAGTGGCGACTGGGCCTTTGTCGAGGCAGACATCCGGGCCGTGACGAACTTGGCCCACGCGCAAGGTCAGAAGGTGAAAGTCATCTTCGAGAACTGCTACCTCAACGACGATCAGAAAATCAGACTTTGCGAGGTCTGCGGCCGAGTGGGCGCTGACTGGGTGAAGACGTCGACGGGCTACGGAACAGGTGGCGCCACCCTCGAAGACCTCGCGCTCATGCGGAAGCATTCGCCGCCCACCGTTCAGGTGAAGGCCGCCGGCGGTGTGCGGGATCTGGACAAGTTGCTCGAGATGCGGGCGCTGGGGGTGAGCCGTGTGGGCGCAAGCCGCACGAAGGATATCCTGGGGGAATGCCAGCGCCGCCTTGAAAGTGCTACAACTAAGCAATGCCACACGTAGACACGTTACGACATCTGTGAACAAGGCAAGGGCTTATGAGGAGCGAAAGGCCAACAGGGCACTGACAGGAATAGGCAATCATATGCAGGTTTCGCGCATTGTTCGTCACCGCTACGTCACCGCGGTTTACCGCACAAACTATGCGCTACGCTGCCAGAATTACAACGATCGCTCGGTAGGCAAGGGAATCGTACTACCACGTTGGCGTGCGTTTACAGGGCTTGCGCACGTGTTGCGGGACGGGCTATTTCTTCGGTCTTTCGCGTTTCCGCTTGAACCGGGAGAGCCGCCCCTGGAGCCGAATCATCCGCTCTTCAAGCCTCTTGAGGCGGTTCGGCGACCCTACTCTTAGAACCGTGATCACAAAGCCGAAAATTGACCCGAGAACAAAACACAGGAGGCAGAGAACAAAACACAGAGAGTAGCCCATAGGCCCAACCTCTGCGAAGTGCTCCGTATTGTATCGCTTTCAAGCTGGGGAAGCTATTCCTTCGATGGGCCGGACTCA
>DATJKY010000030.1:0-18946 GCA_035490955.1 Terriglobia bacterium
GCCATATAGAACTTATACCTCGGGGCTGACCTACGGCGTGCCCCCAGCCTCCCCGCTTACATGCCCCACCCGCGGAATTCCTGCGAGCGAACCCATCACGCCGTTCACGCCGAATCGGACCAACTGCGGCAGCATAACCGGCGTTGCCCATCCGGACGCTGTAATTGCAGCGGCAGTCATCCGTGCTCTGGAGATGATGGACAATACCATCGCGGAACTCGTAAACGCGCGCAACGCGGTCTGCCGTGGGGAGCCGCCCGGTTGGCCCCTGATCGGTGACGTCACGGCTGAGTGGCTGAACAACCGGCTGGGTGTGTGTATCGGCGATATTCGCGTATGGACGGCGGGTACATTCGTAAACGGGTCGGTTGCGGAAGTGATTCGCAGACTCATTCGAGTTAGAAATCTGATCGCCAGCAACGTCATGCGGTACGCCTGTCACGATGCGCAATGTGCTCCGGGCGATTGGGCCTTTGTGCTGATAGATCCCACCTGCAAGCAAACGCCCCCCACGATTGTTCGTCTCTGCCGTAATTTTTGGGTGGCCGGCCCAGGCGTCGATCCGAGGGACCATGCAGAGTTCCAGGCCCAGACCATCATCCACGAGGCATCGCACCTTTACCATTGCACCGCGGATGTCAGAGGTGCGAGCATCGGGGTAGCCGAGTGCCTGGCGCAGTTTGTCGCGGCCACGAACGGCAGCCCGATTGACCCGAATTTCAGAACGCGATGCGCGATATCGAGCCGGTGCGGCCGCCTTGCGCCGGCCACGCAACCGGCAATCAGTGGATTCGGTGCTGCCGAACCTGCATCCCGATTCGTCGTGGTCAGAGTCGCCTTCGACCCGCGCAATGCGATCCGGCTCAAAGGCCGGCCAGCCGTGCGACGTTGAGCCAACGAGTTCCTACAGCCCGGGTTGTTCGGCCATACAGTCACATTGCCCCCGACTACGATCTGGCGGTCGGAATTCGCGACTTCCTGAGAACGCGGAGGGCCTTTGAAGGGCTGGTGCGGCGCTATGGAATCGTCTTCCACTCTGCAGCCGATCTGGGCTGTGGCACCGGTCTGTTTGCCTGCTATTTGAGCCGGTGCTGGAATGTTCCCGTTTTCGCTGTTGACTGCTCGTCAGAAATGCTAAACGTCGCCGCACACAACTGTCGCGACGCGCGAGTCTGTTTCCTTCTTCAAGACATCCGCCGGCTCTGCCTGCCATGCAGGGTGGACCTTGTTACCGCGAACACTTACACGCTGAACCATTTTCTGGATCCCGGTCAGATTAAGGCGGCGTTCCGCCGGATCCGGGAGAATCTGCGGCCCGGCGGCCATCTTATCTTTGATATCGTTACTCACCGTCAGCCCCTGTCCGCCTCACACGTTCACGTCCGTCGGTTTCGGGCAAGAGGGCGCGAGTTCGTGCATTGTGTCCGCTGGGATCCGGTGCGGAGGTTGCTGTCGATTCTCATCATCCATCGTGCGCACACTCCGGCGTCACGAACCATGGAAATCTATCTCGGGCGCGGCTACTCACCCTTGGAAATCGCCCTCTGGCTACAGGAGACAGGCTTCGAGATCCGCGGGATCCACGATTCCGTCACCCTCCGCGTCGCCAGCGGCTTACTTGGGAGTGTGGCTGTGGTCGCAAGAAAAACTTCGACATAACCCGACTACCCGACCTGCGACCCGTCGACGGGGTATAGCTCCGGCTGAAAACCGAGAGTCTTGCCGTTAGGATTGCCACGGCGAAGAGAACATATCAGCAACGAGCGCGATGGAAGGCCATCCGAGGGATGTAGTGAGGTTGGCAATCGTGCTCTCGCGGCGGATTAAAAGCTCGCCAGACTCGGCGTCGGGCCTACCTTTTCGGCCGCCCACCAAACCGGATGCGTCTGACCTCAGTTTCCCTGTTGAATTGCCATAAGTAGCAGGGAGAAAGCCAAAGGCAACGAGCGCCTCGCGAGTCCCGGAACCAGACCCGCAGCGCGACTTATCGCAAGTCGGTGCGTCGCCTGCAGATCACGTTCGCCCAGGACGAGATCGCCGCACGTATGGCCATTAAGTTCCCATTTGGCAAAACGGCCGCCGCTTACAATAGACCACGGCGCACTGTTTACCGGCGGATCCCACAAAGCACAAAGGGCCGGGCGTTGTAAGCGAGTTCTTGCTTGCCCGTCTCCCGTTGTTCGCGGACAAGCTGAATAGCCCCCAGATGTTTCAATGTGCGCTTCGTGATGCCGATCGACGGCAACGCAGACTGAAGCGAAGTGAAAGACGAACCCTCGACGGCGGTGCGTCTCGCAACTCGACCTTCGATGCCCGGGCGTGGAACGTAATAAAACCGTAACAAAACTGTTCTCGCGACCTATGTAAGTGAAGGAGAACGGGTTCTAGCCTTTGAGCGAAAGCAGAATCCCAGGGTTAATGTAAGGTTAAGAAAACGATAGGAAAACATGTAAGGAATGGAAAAAGACTGGCCTGACTCTTAATCAGTAGGTTGGGGGTTCGATTCCCTCACGGCTCACCACTCATTATAAATGACTTATGTCAAAACTTAGAATTCGTGGCTAAACACGGTTGCTACCGAGATGCTACCTTGAGACAGAAAAATCGGCAGGGTCGGGGTACCGGGGAATTGCCACCGGAAGGTACCTGAAGCTCGCTGCTGATGCGTGTGAATGTGTTCCGTGCAAGGGCACAGGAAGGTTTGGGCTTGGCTGCACTGAACGGTGCGCCCTGCCGAAGGCTCACTCGGAGCGGCTTGGGGTGCACCTGACTGCTCAAGTCCCACAGTCGATTGACAACGAGACCCGCCAATCATCCGGTCACTCAACTTGACGCCCAAGAAGCGTGTCGAGATTTCCACTCGGACGCAGAGGTGCCCGCGAAGGGAAGCCATGTTCGCGTCACCGGCTCGTATGTTCTGGATTCGGAGACGCCTGGCCAGGGATGAAAGATGGAGATAACATCCTGTGAGCAAGATTGAGAAGGAATCAGCCTACGACTGGCCAATGTTGTCATCGGCTGCGCAATCGTGCTCGTCATCGTGGGCGTGATCCTCAGGCTCGTGCTGGACGACATTGGAAAGAAGGACACCTGCCCGTACTGCTCAGCTTCGCTGACGGGGAAAGTGAGGATTTGTCCGCAGTGTCATAAGGCCCTCGGGAAAAGGTAGTATTGGGTCGTCAAAGGACCATCGTCTTAAAGTTCGCAAAGATCGGCTTGCCTTGGGGCTGAGGCAGGTCGACGAGATGGACGGCGGTTGCCCCTTGTTCGACGGCGGCCTCCGCCAAGCAGAATGCCCACCATCGATCGCAATGATCGCTCTTTTCGGCATGGGCGGCATCGAACCGAATTTGGCCCAGCGAAGTGGTTGACCTTCGCACGGAGCGGAAGCTCTGCGAGATGGCTTGGTCGTTCGGAAGCCTGCAGCGCCGCTCCTCCATGCGCCGCTTGGCCGTCGTCGCCATCACCTCCTTCGTCGTGGTGCTGAACGAGATTCCCTCAATTTTTCCTGGAAACAGGCGGTCCATCGTCTCAAAGATCGCCAATCCCATGCCCGTCTTGTCGATGCAGCCGATGGACGCGGGGCATGATGCGGGCGACGCGTTCCGTCTGGTCCGGGGTCGGCACGTTCGCCATTGTCAGAATGGCCCTCGTCCAGGTGATGTCGCCCACCAGTTCGCTGAACCACACCACTGACAAGTCGCGATTCCGGGCCACGTCCCATCCGGCGTAGAGATCCGGCTCGCCGACCAGGCTCGGCTCCTCGTCCACCACTAGGCCCGGCTGCACGTTCTGCTCGAACAGCTCCCACGAGATCCACTGCGAGCCGCCAGCAAGGAAGTTCGCGCAGTATTCCTGGAGCCAGGTCTCCTCGTCGCATCCCTCCCGGAGCGCTGCAACGTCGACCGGGAAGCCCTCCTCGACCGCCAAGTGCACGTCAGTCCAATGCGCGCTCCAACTGTCCAGCTTGACCGGCTGTCGGCGCGGTCGAAAGCCACCGTCGAGCCCCATCTGTTTGGCCAGCTCGAAAAACTTGCCCTGGGCACCGTTGGGAGTCGAAATAACCCGCATTTGATAACCAGGGTTGGTCATGCGGCCGTAGGCGGACTTGTAGATCGCGGCAGCATCCTGGTGAAAAGCGAACTCGTCGAGGACAGTGTCTCCGGAGTAGCCTCGTGCGGTGTCGGGGTTCGCTGCCAGGGCGATGATACGGGAGCCATTCGAGAACTCAATTTCATGCTGCTTTTGTGAGGTTTCTAGAAACGGTCGATTCTCGTAGAGTTGAGCCACCACGCCTTCATAGGCGTTGACCAGGGCTTTGCACTTGCGCGCCAACTCGAGGGACTGGCGTTCAGAACGGGAGAGGATGATAACCAGGTGACCCGGGATTCGCAGACAGCGCTTGAAGATGGCCCAGCCGGCCGTGGCGGTCGAGATCCCGATCTGCGTCGCCTTCACGATGAGCGCCAGGCGCGAGGTGTCATTCGCCCAGCGGATCTGGTAGGGCCGAAACGTCGGTGGCTCCTTCAGTTTCGACTCGCTCGGTTTGACCTCGATCCGTGATCCCGAGAGCGCGCTCGACTGCCTGCCGCGCCCGGTCTTCGATGTTGACTCGGATAGGGTGTTCGTCTGATCCCCCCAGTTCGGATATTTCAGTGGGCTCTCCACGGGAGAGCCGCTCGATCTTTACTGCGACGTCCAGCAGACGGCTTGCATCGGAAGCCGTCAAGTCCCGCTTTCCTTGTTCCACATCGGCAACCAGCTTTTCGATGCCTTTGACGACCAAGTTCTGACCCAACACCGCAATCTTGGCGTGTCGAGATAGCATGTCCTTATGCTCTTTCTCCTGCCGCAATCGGTCTTGAAGCAGCAGGTGATCGTCGTAGAGCTGAGACCTGTCAACCCAGTTCCACTCAGCTGAAGGCCGAAACAACCACAACCCAAGGAGCAGGTATTCCCGTGTTACACCACCCTCTCCGTGATCCTGACCCTGGAGGACGGAGCGAACCAGGAGTCCAGGATCCCGGAAGGCCAGAAGTTCGATGTGGACGGCCAGATGGTGGATGCCTTCGGTCTTAGAGAGGGGACGAAGATCTCGGCGACAAAGGTCACGGAGACTCCGGAGCCCGTCATAACGCGAAAGGCGACGCCATCTGGCAAATTGCCACCTCCGTCGCCTCGAGCGCCGAATATTCCAATCTTGATCGTGGTGCTACACTGATCGTGAGGTGGGACCTCGGG
This sequence comes from Terriglobia bacterium, assembly GCA_035490955.1. Classification (GTDB taxonomy): domain Bacteria; phylum Acidobacteriota; class Terriglobia; order UBA7540; family UBA7540; genus DATJKY01. The sequence continues at coordinate 5,242 of DATJKY010000030.1, forward strand.
AAGGACGACTTACCAGGAGGTGACGATGGACCATCGGAACGCGTCTTGGCGGCTTTCCACCGCGGGAGCCTCCTTGCTTGCGATCTTGATCGCCAGCCCACGCCCCGCGCTCCCTCAGACGCCCGCCAGCGTGCTGACTTGGCACAACGACAACGCCCGCACGGGCCGGAACCTGAACGAAACCACGCTGACCCCGACCAACGTCAACTCCAAACAGTTCGGCAAGCTGTTTTCGCGTGCCGTCGACGGTCAGGTCTACGCCCAGCCGCTCTACGTCCCTAACGTCGACATCCCCGGCTTGGGCAACCACGACGTTGTCTATGTGGCAACGGAACACGACAGCGTCTACGCTTTCGATGCGGAGGGCACCCTCACAAGGCCGCTGTGGCACGTCAGCTTCATCAATCCCGCGCAAGGGATCACCACCGTTTCCACTGCTGGTTCTTCCTGCCCGTCGTTAAAGCCTGAGGTCGGCATCACCGGCACGCCGGTGATCGACTCCACTACAGGCACCCTTTACGTCGTGGCGGAGACGAATCACAAAGGCACGGTGGAGCAGCACCTCCATGCGATGGACATCGCTAGCGGAGAAGAGAAGTTCGGGGGACCAGTGCTCATCCAGGCCGCGGTTTCCGGCGTGGCATTTGATCCCACCCTGATCCAGCGGCCGGGGCTGCTACTGCTGAATGGCGTCGTCTACCTCAGTTATGCCTCGCTTTGCTCTCCCCACCCCTACCATGGGTGGGTGCTGGGCTACAACGCTCAGAACCTCCAGCAACAAGAGGCGGTGTTCACCACCACGCCCCAGGGCAAGAGGGGAGGCATCTGGCAGAGCGGCGCCGGCCTCGCCGCTGACCAGAATGGCAACATTTACTTCATGGATGGCGACGGCACGTTCGATGCCAACACGGGCGGAAGCGACTACGGCATGTCGATGATCCGGCTCAGCATCTCAAGCGACGGGTTGACCGTGGCTGACTATTTCACCCCCTTCAACGAGGCCAAGCTCTCCGTCGTTGACAAGGATCTAGGATCAGGAGGTGTCCTGGTTCTTCCCACCCAAAGGGGGCCGTATCCCCACGAGATCTTAGGCGCCGACAAAGAAGGCAAGATCTTCCTGGTTGATCGAGACAACATGGGGAAGTTCAATCCGACAAGAAATCACATTGTTCAGACGCTTCCTACTTCAGCCAGCGCTTACTACAGCAGCCCCGCCTACTGGCGGGGCAGGGTTTACTATTCGGGCGTCAACGATTACCTCCGCGTGTATTCGCTCATCCAGGGGCGACTCTCGACTTCTCCGGTCTCCAAGAGCGCGACGAAGTACGGCTATCCGGGCAGCACGCCTTCCATCTCTGCCAACGGCGCGACCAGCAGCATCGTGTGGGCTATTCAGCTAGTGGCTGGCGACGCTCCGGCAGTTCTGCACGCCTACGACGCCACCAACCTCGCTAACGAACTCTACAACAGTCGCCAAGCCGGAAGCCGCGACCAGCCCGGTGTCGGCATCAAGTTCGCCGTACCTACCGTCGCCAACGGCAGGGTCTATATCGGAACTGAGACTGAACTCGACGCCTACGGCCTCCTCACGCAATAGGTCTGCCCATCCTGGCGGTGGGGAAGGTTGGGTCCGAACGCGCATGCTCTCCGAACTCCTGTATATCGAATGGCAGGTGTTTCTCGCAGCTGCCGCACTAAACGCAGCACAGCGAATAGCGCCAGTATTCATGCGGGTTTGATGCAAGTCGCCCTTTGCAGGCTCGCGCACTCCGGACGGAAACCGAAAACTAACTGACACCACTCTGCGGCACCGAGTGAATGTGCCCCTTCTTGTGGGCTACGCGCCGTTGCCTTACCCCCGTCTGTTCCGGCGCTTCCTGGGGCAATTCTGAGTGATGGCGGGGCATTGGACTTGCCCGCAGATGACCCAAGCGGCCACAAAGCCCCGGGGGCGGGCTGTCGATTTCGATTAGGATTTCGCCGCCGGTGGATAGCCTGAACCTGAATATCCCAGAGAGTTCCGGGAACCCGACAGCCTCAAAATCACGCGGCGAGTCATTGTACGGTCAGGCCGAGTTGCAAGTTGTGCGTTAGAGTGACCGAGCCTGAAGTAGAGGTCCCAGTGACCGTCAAAGTATAGGCGCCAGCAGAAGTGCCTGCATTGCGCATGCCTCCGGCTCCTCCGCCCCCGCAGGAAGTCCCGACGACTAGTAGCATGATGAATACGGCGACGGCCAGCGGTAGTCGACCGGTCAGTTCATGCTTCCGTGCATCGTGACCTACCCCTGCAAGCCAGAGTGAACCCGTCAAGAAGCCCAGAAGTGAGGCGAATCCAATGCACCACGGCAATTGTGGCAGCCGCTTCAAGGATGGAGGCATTCGATCCTCTCCCCGTGCGGTTGCCGACGGGGTGGTGGTGGAGACCGTCACGGATACTGATGCGGGCATGCTTCCGCTCGGCATGACGCTACTCGGTGAGACCAAGCAGGTGGACTGCACCGGCGCGCCGCTGCAGCTCAAGGACACGGTTTGGTTGAATCCGCCCAAGGGGCTCAGATTGAGCTTGTAGGCGGCTGACTGACCGGGGCTCACGGTTTGAGACGTCGGGGACCCTGGGGCTGAGGAGAGCGAAAAATCCGCTCCCGGGCCTGAAACCGCCACGGTCTGCGGGCTGCCGGCAGCGTTGTCGGCAATGGTTAGCGTTCCCGTGAGGCTGCCCCCGGACGTGGGAGCGAAGGTAACATTAATTGTGCACTTTGCCCCCGCCGGAACCGAAGCCCCACAAGAGTTCGTCTGAGTAAAGGGGAGGGCGACCGCCACGCTGGTGATGTTAAGCGTGGCGTTACCAGAGTTGGTGAGCGTTAGGGACTGAGCGGCGCTCGTGGTACCAACCGTCTGACTCTCGAATGTCAGGCTGGAAGGGGACAAGCTGACGGCAGGCCGCCCGGTCAGCCCATAAACCACTAACTCCGATGTGGTACCGACGTAGACCTTTCCGTTGGCAATGGTAGGCACAGCGAAGTGCGCCACCGGGCCCAGGGTGTCGCGCGTACCGGCTTGATCGCTGTTGTAGAGCTCGGTAGAAAGGTTAGTTGCATCCAAGGCATAAAGCGTCGCCGCTGACTCAGCGATTCTTCTGATAAACCAAAGGATACCATTGTTGGTCCCGCTGGCAGAGACGGAGGGAGGCCCTATCGAGTAGTCGATTCGCGGTGATCGTAACACTGGACTATTTGAGAGCAGACCATCGTGAAACGAGTAAGCAATCACCCCCAATGCCTGAGCGAAATACAGAAAGCCATTCCAGTATGCCGGCGCGCCATACCGCGCGGGGCTTGAGAGCGGAGCCACCGTCTGCACGATCTGGCTGTTATCTATGGGATTAAAATGGCCCATGTTAACCTGGTCGACGAGATAGATCGTCTGGTCTTTACCCGAGCCCACGAGAAGGAGAGGGTGAGGGCCCAAGTGGAGCGGAAGCAACAGTGGGCCGACCGAACCGAGGTCGAGGTCGTTCTGATTATAAAAAGCCTGGTTGAAGGGCGTGAAGTAATCGGTGACAGATAGCCCGCCTCCACTTAGAGATATCTTCAGAATGCTGTCGCCGAAATCCACCCCACCGGTGTTGGCGTCGAAGAGGCCGTCTCCCGTTTCCAAGAAGATGTTGCCGCTACGGTCCGCGGCGGGGCCCGAACCGCCTTGCCAAATCGCAGCGTCGGTGGAGTTGGGCTCGGTGGTTAACGCTCCTAACGGCTGAAGCTTGGAGGCGTCATAAGCGATCACCCATCCGCGGTTCCTAACCTGCTTGCAGCCATTCGATCCGAAGGTGACATAAAGAACGCCGTTGTCCAGCAGAAGTGCGGTTCGAGACATGTTGCGGAGAGGATCGAAACTCACGGTCGTGCCACCATCTCCCGCGCCGCTCACCGAAGCAGCGACTACCACCGGACCGCCGAGTTTCTCTTTTCCTGTGGCGACGTCTAAGGCGTGAAGCCGTTGCACGTAGTTCGCGTTTTCCTTTGTCTTGGCGACGAGATACAGGGTTCCTGTAATAGAATCGATCACCGGGGTTCCAATGACTCCGTGTTCCGTGAAATTTGTTACCCCCGCGCAGCCAGCATCAGCGACCGGTACCGGGGTGACGCTCGTGCCAGGGTTGATAAAGCTCACCGTCCAGAGCGGCATGGAGTTGCTTCCGGCGCTGTCGTCCGCATCGAAGGCGTAAACACTATCGTGCATGGTGGCTACGTAAACGACGTTGTGTGAGCCAGAGCCCGGCACCGGTACATTTTGCAAGTAAAGGGGCTGGCCAACGATGAAACCGTCCACGGAGTGGGAGAAGAGTTTGACAAAGCGGCTCGCGCTCACGTTGCTGGGGGCGAGGATGGGCTCATTGGTATTCTGTCCGCTGCGCGCATTGTCGTTATGGTAGGTGAGTACATCGACCTGGCTGTAGGTGAGGCGCGGTCGGATCAGCATCAGGGCGAGCATCGCAAGCGTACAACGCAACCTGGCAGGCCTGTAGTGTGTCATGTTCCACAAAGGGGTCCACATGGTTTTCCCCAAACAGTAATTATACCTCCGAGCGCATGTTCAACGCGGACTACGCCCTCACCAGTCACTCCGGGGCCCGCTTTTTTTAGTTAAAGTTAATAACAGGACCGTTTACAAGTCGGGTTCCGTCCTGCCATCCAATACCTTCGCTGCGCTGCCTTCCGGCGCGGAAGGCAGCTTGCGGATTCTCGCTTCCGTAAAACTGAACGCATTGGTCATCGTTACGGCCTCTCCGGTTGCTACCCAGTTGCTGCCCCCGAGAGTAATCTGGGGTAGCAACCAGTAATTTGAGCATACCAACGGAGACCATTAAAATCAACGTTAAAACAGGTGTGGCTAATCAGCGGTAATGGTCCAGGACTTATTGAAAATCGAAAAACCACAGACTCTTAATCAGTAGGTTGGGGGTTCGATTCCCTCACGGCTCACCATCTAATATCCTGTCCTTACAATGGCCTCCCATTTTTCATACCGTGTCTGAGGGGCTCAAAACGCAGCAAGATCGTAATAGAACCCCTCAGTTTGGCTTTCGCGTAACAAAACTCCCATCGCGTTCGTTCGCGTGCCGGTCGAGCCTGGCAAGCGCTTCTCGTATTATGTTCAGTTTGGCTCGCCACCCAGCTCTACAATGCCAAAGACGGGATGAATCTGTGTGAGCTGATGCAATGGTTGGGCCACCGCACTCCAGCTCTACTCAGCACTATGCCAAGATCACTCCCACGAAGCTGGCCAAGGCTTACGCTGACGCCGACTATTTCAAGCGTAACGTGCGAACCATTGAGGTGCTCATCGACCGCGGTGCGGTCGTAAGCGGCGCCGCCTCGCAGGGGAAACCATGGCGATACAACGATCTCGGGCACGGCTACTGCACTTACGACTTCTTCGAGCAGTGCCGAAGTCACGATTGAGACCCATTTGGACATTCAGCCGTTCCGGGTCTCGATCCTTGGCGCGACAATCTCGGTTATCCAGCGTTCTGGCACGTGCGATTTCACCAGACCAATCTCCCACAGAAACTCGTGAGCGGACGACAAGCCGAGTATTTTCAGCTACTTCCTAAGTCAGTTCGGCAGTGTCCAGGTCGGCTTGCGGGAACTTGAGATAGTCCAGCAGCATCGAAGTTTTGAACTCGGCCAGTGATGCCGGACGCAAAACAGCTCGGAGGTGTAACCATGATTGAATCTTCTGATCTGCGGATGACGAGAATTCCACTCAACCAAGGAGCCGGCCATATGCCCGCACTCGGCTTTGGCACATTAATTCCCGACGCAGCCGAGACGGTAACTGCGACCAGATACGCACTGGAAGCCGGTTTTCGACACTTCGATTGCGCGGAACGGTACGGGAACGAGCGCGAGGTAGGCAGGGCTTTCGAGGCAGGACTTGCCGCGGGAGGGATCGCGCGCGAAGACATTTTTGTTACCACAAAGCTGTGGAACTCCAATCACCGGCCCGAGCGCGTCGAACCGGCGTTCGAGGCGAGTCTGGATAGACTCGGGCTGAAGTATCTGGATCTCTATCTCATTCATACTCCATTTGCATTTCAACCCGGCGACGACCAGGACCCGCGGGATCAAAACGGCAATGTCCTTTACGACCACGACGTGACTTTGCTCGACACCTGGAAAGCGATGGAGAGTCTCGTGGATCATGGCAAGTGCCGGGCCATCGGACTTTCAGACATCACTTTAGACGAACTGAAGCCCATCTATGAATCTGCGAGAATCAAGCCCGCCGTGGTCGAAGTAGAATCACATCCGTATCTGCCGGAAACGGAGCTATTGGGATTCTGCAAGGAGAAGGGCATTGTGTTTTTGGCTTTTGCACCATTAGGTCACGGGATGAAACCTGGGTTGCTCGAAGATCCAGTCATTTCGGCGATCGCCGCGCGAGTCGGAAAAACGACGGCGCAGGTGCTGCTGGCTTGGGCGGTGCAGCGCCGCGGGGCTGTGCTTACCACGCCTAAGAGTGCGGCCCGGGCGAAAGAGAATTTCGACATCTCCCCCCTTCCGGAAGACGCGCTGGACGAAATCAATCGAATTCAGACGAGACAAAGGCTGAATGAAGTGGTGAAAACCGGCGTGGGGGGATTCCTTCCGCAAGGTGTACGAGTATGAAAGCGAAACCGAAGCTGGGGCAGTCCATGCAAGAGGAACAAATCCGTGCGGCCCTGAATGCTCACTGGCACGCGTCGGCAGTCGGCGATGCAAACGCGGAACACGATATTTACGATGACGATGGCCATTTGTGACTATCCCTAGTCGGGCGAGCGAATCCTCGGGCGACTCACCAGGTTTTATCTGCCGCTCAATGGGTAGAGGTCGCCACGGCCTCCTTTGGCCCGTCGTGCGCGGGCGACACTGTTAATCCTGGGTTGGGGGTCCTCCGCCCCGACGGACTCACGGCTCGGCAGGTTTATGTACCGCTCGATTGGTAAGAGGTCGCCGCAGGCCTCTTTTGGCTCGCCGTGCGATCCGCTGCCCCCTTTCCCGTCGTGATACACGCTCGCTGACCCGACACCCGGTTGGCGCCGGCGCTAAGGCGCGTATTTCGGGTGGTTCTTCGCGATCCACCTTTCCACTATCTGATGGTATTGAGTCGCCCTAGCGGCCAGTTCGGCGGCTTGCGATTCAGATACCACGTCAGCGGAGTCATAATCGATGACGTTTCTTTTGCGCCGGCAAGTCTCGAAATAATCCGTGAAATGGCGGCCAGTGGCCCCGAGCACGAGGCCAGCCACTTCGAGTGTCGTTTGGTGGTGGCCCGGAACTGCGGCGGAGATCCGATAGCCGGCACAAGCGAGCGCCAACTTGGAAAGCTGGAGGACTGCATTATAGGCGGTAGCAAAGGTGCGGTCTGGCGAGAGGCCGGCACGCCAGCGTCAGCGATATCGCGGGCGACGAGCTTACGCAGCCCGGGCTGGTCAAGTGGCGCTCGAGGCGCTTACTGGCCAAAAGTGCTTGCAAACTCACCGGAATCTCCCAAGACGAATAGCTTCTTCGAACGCAAGACCGTGCAGATGAAATGATTGTTCGACTTCAGCTTGCCAACGAACTCGTCGGCGGTGTATGTTGCCGGATTCACCGCACGGTTAAGGCGTCGCTCGGCCTTCCGAAGCGGGCTTGACACGTCGGCGAGTCCAACTTGGCCTATCATCATTAGATCCACGTCACTGGCGGAGCGCTCCTCCGACCTGGCGACCGAGCCGTAGATGAAAGCCCATTGTATCCGGCCTGCCAAGGGCTTTATCGCGTCACGGATGACGTCCGCCAGTCCTACGGTCTTTAGGATAAGTCCCTGAAGCTCGTCGAAAATGGGCGATTCCATGACAGCTTGAAAGTAGACGTGCTTGCCCTCGCGTCGCTCATGGAGGATTCCGCCCCTCACCAGGGAAGCCAATTCGCGTTGGAGACTCGACGGTGTCAACCGCAGATGGCGTGCGAGTTCCCGCATGTACCACCAACGGTGGGGCTCTCCGAAAGTCGCAGCCAGGATCGATTGGCGTGTCTTGGGAAAGAGGGCGTCAACGCTCGGCGACGTACGCATAATGCGTTATTATGTACGCTTTTTACGTATGAGGGCAACAGGAGGGGTTGCTAGGCGAGCTCCTCTGCGACAGAGTGGGAAAAGGCATCGAGGCCTTCGAAGCGGACTTTCAATTCTCCAAAGGTTCGACTGAACGGGCGGTCGACATCTTGTGACACGACGACATTTTCGCCCTCCGGGTACTGTTTTCGAAGAGTTGACGACCCCGTGGCGACGATACGGGTGGCGGGATAGTGGTCTGCGGCAATCTTCAGTAGCTCGGACGGGTTGGACAACCGATGGATTTCATCAAGAACGATGCGGCGCCCGCGCAGGCCGTCAAGAAAGCTTTGGGGGTCCATCAGCATCCGACGTACGCGGGGAAGTTCACAGTCGAAGTACTCGACTTCGGGCAGGGTCTGGCAGAGGCAAGTTTTGCCTACGCGCCGAACCCCTGACAACCATATTACGGAGCGTGCCCGCCAGGCGCGTTCAATGAGATCGAGCCAAAGTGCCGTCCGCACCATGTGCAGGTATAATTGCACACAGTGTCACTAAACGCACTTTTCGATGGCCGGAACTTTGGTAAAGCACCCACGGGCGACCTGCTCATCGATACCGGTTTTGGCCGTAACATCGACGAGCAGTTTCACACCATGCCTTTGATGTTCCGTGCTATCACGCTCTATAGTCTGTGGCAGCCCGCCGTAGACCAGCTAAGGGCTGCCGGCTACGACCAGAAATCGCTACGTGCCATTCTTCTGACGCATTCGCATTGGGACCACGTCAGCGGCTTGCCCGACTCTCCAGGCGTGCCTGTGTGACATTGCAGGAACGCCAGTTCATCAGGAAAGGTGGAAGCGGGCAATTTGGCAAACCCTTTACCGGCATACGATATGAGGAGTATGGGTTCGAAGGGGGCCCGTACCTCGGATTTCCTGAAAGCCACGACGTCTACGAACGCTTCGTGACCCTGCGCGGTGGAAGGCGGGCGTCCGAGCGAGCAACGGCCGATTGAAGCTGCGAAAAAATCAACAGTCTCACGCAAAGACGCCAAGGCGCAGAGGCCTGCTTGCTAGAGCCTGTTTGCTTTGCGACCTTGATGACTTCGCGCCCGTGCGTGAGGCATTTTTTGCTGGATGACTCTGATACAGTAAAGAGAGGCTGGCTGCGCGGGAGGCGAAGATGGAAACTGTTCTCCAGGACATTCGATTCGGCCTGCGGACGCTCGGCCAGAATCCGGGACTGACAGGAGTGGCCGTGCTGGCCCTGGCGCTGGGTATCGGGGCCAACACCGTTATTTTCAGCTCTATCAATGCCATGTTGCTTCGCCCTTTTGCCTTCAAAGATCTCGACCGCGCGGTGGCCATCTGGGAGACGGTTCCCAAGCAGGACGTGAACCACATGAGCGCCTCTCCCGCTGACTTCCGTGACTGGACCGAGCAGAGCACCGGCTTCGAACATCTCGCAGCAAGCCACGGTTGGGACGTGAACCTCACCGGCTCGGGCCTCTCTGAGCGCGTGGAAGGCGTTGAAGTGACGCGCGACTTCTTCGCTTTGCTGGGAATTGCACCGCAATTGGGGCGAGCCGTCTCCGCTGGAGACTTCGAGCCGGGACGCAGCCCGGTGGTGGTCCTCAGTTACCGGTTCTGGCAGAACCATTTCGGCGCCGATCCTGGAATCGTGGGTAGAAATCTTCTTTTGAATGGCGGCAAGTTTACCGTAGTCGGCATCATGCCGGCTGATTTTGATTATCCCGTCGGCGCTGACGCCTGGGCCCCTCTTGACCTGAGCACGGCCGAACAGGCGGACCGCTCCAATCACTACCTGGAAGTGATCGGCAGGCTGAAAACCGCAGTGTCCAACGAGCAGGCACAGGCAGATCTGAACACAGTTGCTGCCCGGCTCAGCGAACAGTACCCCAACACCAACGGTGGTCACGGCGTGAGGGTGGTCGGCCTGGTAGAGGACGTTACTTTCGGTTCGCGGCAGTTTCTGCTGACCTTGATGGGCGCGGCGGCATTTGTTCTCTTGCTCGCCTGCGCCAACGTGGCCAATCTGCAACTCGCGCGCGCCACCGCCCGACAGAAAGAGATCGCGCTTCGCATGGCGCTCGGGGCAGGACGCAGGCGAATTGCGCGGCAACTGCTGGTGGAAGGCGTACTGGTGGCGACGCTCGGCGCGCTGGCGAGTCTGCTGCTGTCGTTCTGGGGGCTTGGGATCTCGCGGGGCAACATTCCGGCGTTCATCATTCAGCACGTTCCCGGCCTGAAGCACCTGGTGATTGATTCATGGGTCCTGGCTTTCACCTTAGTGATCGGGCTACTCAGCGGAATTGTAGCAGCGCTCGCGCCGGCCCTTCAGGCTTCGCATTGCAACATTAACGATGTGCTCAAAGAAGGTGGGCGTGGCGGAAGCGCGCGCACTGGACGCGCCCGCCTGCGGGCTCTGCTGGTGGTTTTGGAGGTTGCCCTTGCCCTGGTGCTGCTGGTGGGAGCGGGGCTCATGGTGAAAGGCTTCAATCACCTGCTCAACGCCGATCCCGGTTTCGACCGTGCTCGAGTGCTGACCTTTCATGTGACGCTCGCGGAATCGAAATACCGCGATAGAGCCGGGATGCGGGCGTTCTACGATCAGGCGGTTCAGAGACTGCGGGCTCTGCCCGGCGTCGACTGGGCCGCCGCGGTGACCAGCGTGCCCGGAAGCTGGAGCTGGAATTCGACTGAATACCGCGGGCAAAACCAGCCTCCGCCGGTTCCCGGCGAACTGCGTCACGCCATTTCGCAGTCCGCCACGCCCGATTACTTCCGCGCCCTGAAAATCCCGCTGCTCGACGGGCGATTTCTCGGCCCACAGGACGGGCCTGACACCGCGCCGGTGGTGGTGATCAGTGAGAGCCTGGCTCACCGCGTTTGGGGCGATCAGGACCCGGTGGGGAAACGCGTTAAGCTTGGCCGCGAAGAAGAGAACGAACCCTGGCGCACAGTGGTGGGCGTGGTTGGAGATATCAAGCAGTCCTCGTTCGATCGTGAGCCCGCCCCGACTACCTACGTACCCTTTGACCAGGTTCCGCAGCCCTCGTCAACGTTGGTCATGCGGACCACCGGAGATCCCATCGCATTGGCGATGGCCGCCCGTGGCGCGGTCCTGAGCATCGACCCTGACCAGCCCCCTTATGACATGCGAACTGTCGAGCAGCGCATCAGTGACAACGACAGCGGCGTTCGGTTCTCCGCCCGCATGATGCTGGTGTTTGGCGCCATTGCGCTGGTGCTCTCCGCCGCGGGTATTTTCGCGGTGATGACCTACTCCGTGCGCCAGCGTACCCACGAACTCGGCATCCGCATGGCTCTCGGCGCCGAGCGCGCGGACGTGCTCAGGTTGGTGATGGGCTACGCCCTCAAACTTTCGCTTGCCGGTTTCGCCATTGGGATTCCGTGCGCTTTGGCCCTGACTCGGGCACTCTCCAGCGTGCTTTTCGGCGTCATCCGAATGGATACATCTGTATACCTGGGGTTCACCGTCTTGCTGGCGCTGGCCGGCGCTGCGGCTGCCTACATTCCCGCACGGTGGGCTACGAAGGTAGACCCGATGATCGCGCTGCGAAACGAATGAGGAAGATCAGTTCTCAGCTTTCAGTTCTCAGACCCTCACGCTTCTCGTTACTCACTTGCTGAGTTTGATGAGTTTCACAATTGTCTGCGCCGGATTTTGAGGATTCTCCATCCGCAGCAAGTTCTCCGTTCTCATTGGCCTTACGGGGACCGCAGTTGATAACGGCCCTCTCCGAGGGGAGAGGGTACGGCGAAGCCGGGGGTGAGGGGTTGTTTCCTGGTTGCCAAATCAGCGATTTCCTCACCCACCCCTTCACCTGTCTACTTTCTCACCTCCAGCGTACCCTGCAGCCGGATATCTTGCGATGAATGCCCAACCATGATCTCAAAGGTTCCCGGCACCACCTGCCAGCGATTATCGAGGTTGAGCAACTGGAGGTCTTCAGGCGTGAGAATGAAAGTTGCGGTCTCGGCTTCACCAGGTTTAAGTTCCATTCTCGAGAACCCTCTCAGTTGTTTGACAGGAGTCGATACAGGCGCGAATCGCTCATGAATGTAGAGTTGGGCGGTCTCCGTCCCTGGCTGATCTCCGGTGTTCTTTACATCCACCTTCACCTCGGTGTTTCCCCCAGGAAAAATCTCAGAGGGAGAGATGCGAAGGTTGGAGTAATCGAACTTGGTATAACTCAATCCGTCGCCGAAGGGATAAAGGGGCGTAGCGGGCATATCCACATAACCGTGAACTTTGCTCCAGGCACGATTTATCCAATACGCTTTGGAGGGCGGGTAGTTGTAGTAGGCGGGCAATTGCCCCACGCTACGGGGGATGGTGATGGCAAGACGGCCGCTGGGATTGTAGTCGCCGAAGAGGACGTCGGCCAGTGCTTCGCCGCCGCGCTCACCCGGTACCCAGGCCTCCACAATCGCGGGCACATGCTCCGCCTCCCAGCGGGTGGAAAGTGGCCTGCCATTAACCAGCACCACGATCGTTGGAGTGCCGGCGGCAGCGACCGCCCTGACAAGGTCTTCCTGCACACCCGTGAGATCGAGGCTCGCCACATCATAGCCTTCGCCGTCGGTCGGCGGCTCCTGGTCTTCCGCATCCTTCCTCCGGGCCTGTTCGCCCACGACAACAATAGCGACATCAGCGTGCTTCGCCGCCGCCACCGCTTCCGGGAAACCACTCTCATCCTGGGTATTCACACCGCATCCCTTGACGTAAGAGACGCGCGTTGAGGGTGAAATCTTGGCTTTGATCCCGTCGAGGATCGTTTCAACAGACTGCAAAACCACGTGGGGTGCGTAGTCTCCGAACAGATTGGAGGCATTGTTCGAGTTGGGTCCAATCACCGCAATCGACTTCAGGTTTCTTTTGAGCGGAAGGAGGTTGTTGTCGTTTTTCAGAAGCACGATGCCTTCCCGCGCCGCGCGCAAGGCCAGATCTTGATGCTCCTTGGAGTGCATGACCTTTCCCGCCTGTTGCAAGTCGACGTAAGGATGCTCGAACAGCCCCAGAAGGAACTTCAGTTCCAGCACTCGTCGCACGGCTCGATCAACCAGCGCTATAGGGACCTTCCCTTCTTCGACGTTTTCAATCAGCGGGCCCATGTAGGCTGGCTCATAGGTGATATCCAGATCCACTCCGGCGCGCAAAGCGAGCGCCCCCGCTTCCTTTTGGGTCGGAACAATGTCCTCATAAATCAGCGTTTGAAAACCGTCGCCTTCACTCATAACGATTCCCCTGAAGCCCAGTTCCTGTCGCAGGACTTCCGTCATCCACTTCTCTGAGGCATGCGCCGGCACATCATCAATCTCGGGATACCCGGCCATGACTCCCAGCGCGTTGTGCTTGCTGATTGCCGCCATCCAGGGGAGCAAAAACTGCTCGCGGAGGGTTTGTTCCGATAGGTTGATCGCGCCACGCTCCAGACCACCGAAAGGCTCGCTCTGGGTAGGGAAATCCGTCATCAGAGCCACTACCTTGTCGGGAGCATCAAGGTTAGAGCCCTGTGCGCCCTCGACGATGTTGTCGGCAATGCGTGAATAGAGATAAGGGTCTTCGGTGTATGCCT
>DATJKY010000031.1:0-6607 GCA_035490955.1 Terriglobia bacterium
AAATTCCCGGATACACTCGAGCGCTTAGAGCGGGTGGCCGCCGGATAGCAGCCATTCCCAGATCCTGCCACCCCGGCCCGCGGTCGTCAGTAAGGGGTAAGGGTGTGGGGCTGTTCCTTTCAGGCTTTCCTGCCCCTTGGGGTCTTAGGAGAAGCCTGCGCCAGGTAGGCTTGACGCCATCCCGCCGTGTCGGCGGCCTGCCGTGCCGTTGCTCACGGCCTTGAGATGGGAGTAGACTGCACGATCATGTTCTCTCGCAGGGCAACCTGTTTTGCGGGTCTTCTCGCGGCCGCCGTGGTCACCTGGGCTCAAGACTGGCCTCAGTGGCGCGGGCCTAACCGCGACGGCGTTGTTGGTGTTTACTCCGCGCCCGCTGTGTGGCCGGAGAAGCTCAAGCTGAAATGGAAGGTCAACGTGGGTGAGGGACATTCTTCACCCGTGATGGCCGACGGCAAGATTTACCTCCATACACGGCAGGGCGAGCGTGAAGTCGTTTCGTGTTTGCGACCGGGAACCGGGGAGGTGATTTGGCAGGAAGCCTATGCCGCTTCCTATACCGTGAATCCCGCTGCGGAACGCCACGGCAAGGGAGTGAAGTCCACGCCAGTCGTACAAGCTGGCAGGATCTACACAATGGGCATCGGTGGTATTCTTTCTTGCTTTGACGCGAAGACAGGCAAGCCCCAATGGCGCAAGGAGTTCGGCTCGCCCGACTTCGGCACGGCCATGTCGCCCCTTGTCGACAGGGGCCTGCTCATTGCCCACGTCGGCACGGGCGGTCACGGCGCCCTGACTGCTTTCGACGCTGAGACGGGCTCCGAAAGGTGGAGTTGGAAAGGCGATGGTCCCGCCTACGCATCACCCATCGTCGTGGAATTGGGCGGAACGCGGCAGGTGGTCACCCAAAGCCAACACAATATCGTCGGAGTCTCAGAGGCGACGGGGGAACTTCTGTGGCACATTCCCTTCAACACCGCCTACGATCAGAACATCGTGACCCCGGTCCTTTATCGCGACACGCTGATTTTTTCCGGGCTCGACAATGGTGTGATGGCCGTTAGGGTGTTGAAGCGCGGCTCGGAGTGGTCGACGGAAACAGTCTGGCAGAACAAGGACGTCTCCATGTACATGAGCTCGCCGGTCGTGAGTGGCGATCTCCTGTTTGGACTCTCACATCATAAACGGGGACAGTTCTTCTGTCTCGATCCGCGCAACGGCACCACGCTATGGACCTCCGAAGGCCGCGAGGCCACCAACGCTGCCATTGTAGATGCTGGCACCGTGTTGCTCCTTCTAACCGACAATGCCGAACTGATTGTGGTCAAGAAGAGTGGAAAGGGATTTGAGCCGCTGCGGAAGTATTCCGTCGCCGATAGCCCTACCTGGGCGCACCCGGTCGTTCTGAACGGCGGCATCCTCATCAAGGACACCACCACCCTCGCCCTGTGGGGCACGGCTGGCCCTACGGTAGCGCAAGTAGCGCAACACTAGCCATAGCCTCCCTTATTCGCATCTGATAAGATGCTTTTGAGGTGCTAACAAATGATTGACGTCGCCGAAGACATCCATCCTCTGACCGCATTCAAACGCCAAACGGCCAGGTTCGCGCGCCTGCTCAAGAAGACCCAGCGGCCCTTGGTCCTGACGGTGGACGGCAAAGCGCGCTTCGTCGTGTTCGATGCTGAGGCCTATGAAGAGTGGAAAGATCGCTTTGAGACTATGGAGGCGGCGAACGAGGCCTTGGCAGAAGAAGGTGAAGGCCGACCTGCTGAACAGGTTCATGCGCAACTGAGGAAGAAGCGCTTTGGCGTATCGCGTCCTGTATCGAAAGCGGGCTGAGCGGGATCTCGACAAGCTCGCTCGGAGCGTGACTGGAATGGTTCGACGGACTGTGCGACGCCATTGAGAGTCTCGCTCAGTCTGAGCGATGCGCCTTGTACCCCAGCTCGGCCTCCGCCAAAAGGGGGTGCGTCAGCTTCTCTACGGTAAAGGTCACGGCGTCTACCGTGTCCTCTACCGAGTCGAAGATGAAAACGTCGAAATCCTCACAATCCGGCATGGCAGGAGGAAACCCATCTGGCGATGATTTCGGAACGCGTTGTGCCTGCTCTGGGCAAGGTCAGCAACTCCAGCGACGTCGGCACGCGTCGGTGGCGCGAACACCCCGACGATGCCATCTCGAAAACAAGATATTCTCTAAGAGGTGTATGGTTATGCTGAACGCACTCATGGTTCTGCTGTTGGCTGGCCCCGCGGGCGCCTCGACGCCTGATTGGCCCTGCTGGGGAGGGCCTAATGGCAATTTTTCCGTCGACGGGGAAGGGCTGCCGGCCACGTTCGCTGACAGCGCTCCCAAGCGGTTGTGGCAACGCAAACTGGGCGACGACGGTTACTCCAGCATCGTCACCGACGGCGTCCTGCTCTACACCATGTATCGCCGCGCGCCCGAGGAAGTTGTGGTGGCCATCGACCCTGCCTCCGGAGCCACAAAATGGGAATACGCCTACGATGCCACCTTCCGGCGGGGAATGGGGATGGAAAACGGATCGGGTCCACACGCTACGCCGCTGGTCTTCGGCGACAACGTCTACACCATCGGCATCCTCGCCAAGATGCACGCCTTCGACAAGAAGACCGGCAAAATTGTGTGGTGGAAGGATCTGTACAAGGATTTTCCCGGCAGCACCGCGATGGACCGTGGCTATCCCGTGAGCCCGATCGCTTACAAGAACACCATTATTGTCAAGCTGGGCGAGCACGGCCACGCCATAATCGCCCTGAATCCGAAGGACGGGTCTCTGGTTTGGCAAAAACAGAATTTCGCCAATGCACCCTCTTCCCCAATCATCATCAACGTCGACGGGCAAGACCAACTGGTGACTACTTTCAGCGACGAGGTGGTGGGACTCGACCCGAACAACGGCGACATGCTCTGGAGCCACCCCCACCGCACCTCCTGGGGACTTAACATCAGCACACCGGTCTGGGGGCCCGGCAACCTGCTGTTCGTGAGCTCCGCCTACAACGGGGGTTCGTGCGCGCTCCACTTGGCCCAGTCGGGAGGAAAGACCAAGGTCGACGAATTATGGTCCAGCAACCGCATGCGAGTGCACCATTGCGACGTGATCCGCATTGGCGACTACGTGTACGGGTCGAGTGGCGATTTCGGGCCCGCGCCGATGACCGCGGTGGACATCAAAACCGGCAAGGTGGCCTGGCAGGACAGGACGTTCGGGAAAGCCAACATGGTGCTCGTGGGTGAGAAGGTCATACTGCTGGATGAAGGAGGGGATCTGGCACTGGTGACACTGTCCCCGCAAGGAATGCAGGTGCGCTGGAGGGTGCCATTGCTGCAAAGTAATGCCTGGACGGTGCCCACCTTAGTGGGAACGAAGCTTTACGTGCGCGACCGGCGGACGATGATGGCTATGGATCTGCGATAGACTAGAAGAGTGGTGTGTGACCAACGCCACCTGCGTCGATGTGATATTGTCACACAAGAGGAAGGTAAACATCGTGCGGGAATACGTCGAGAAACGAAGTGGCGGATATTACCTGGTTGGCTCGAGGGTCTCTTTGGAGTCGGTCATCTACGAGTTCTTGGACGGGGCCCTCCCCTGAAGCTATTGTCGATAATTTTCCCACGCTCTCCCTGGAGCAGGTCTACGGAGCCATCACATTTTATCTCGCCAACCGCCCCGAGATGGATGGCTATTTGGTCGAGACCGAGAAACTGTGGGAAAACGCGCGCAACAATCAGCCTCCACTTCCCGCCGGCTTGCGAGAACGTCTCGAACGCGCCCGCCGCGAGCCAAGCCCCAAGCGCGCGTGAGAATCAAACTTCTCGCAGATGATAACTTAAGACGCGCCATCGTCATGGGCGTTCGTCGTCGAGCGCCGTCCATAAGCTCCTCCAGGCTTGGAGGTGGGCGCGGCGGGCAAGGATGATCCCGAGGTGCTTAGAATCGCCGCGAACGAAGGTCGAATACTCGTTTCCCACGACCTGCGCACAATGCCCGGCCATTTCGGCGAGTTCATCGCGGGAACAGCGAGCCCTGGGCTCATTTTGATTCCGCAGAAACTGAAGTCAGCGGTGGCGATCGAGCAATTGTTGATGATCGGGCTCGCATCGGAAGCGGAAGAGTGGGTAAACCAGGTATGTTTCTTACCGCTGTGAAGGGGCGCTCGCATTTGTTATTCTCAACCCCGCGCCCGCCCCGGTGGCTCCGGTCCGGAAATGAAGAAACTTGGTCGTGAGGTTAATGCCTCAGCCGACCGGGGGCGTGTTATCCTTGCGCGAGTGCCCTCCAGGGCGACGAGAGGAGGCAGACATGCGTACCCGGACAATTCTAGCTTTGCTCCTCGTTGTGCTTTCGCTTCCCGCGTTCGCAGAAGACTGGCCGCAATGGCGTGGCCCCACCCTCAACGGCATCAGCACCGAGAAGAACCTTCCGGTTCACTGGAGCACGACGGAAAACGTAGCCTGGAAACTGCCCATGCCATCGAAGAGCGGCTCGACACCGATCATTTGGGGTAACAACGTTTTTCTGAATGTTGCCGACGGCGATGACCTGCATCTTTGGTGCGTCGACAAGGCCAAGGGAACGCCGATCTGGAAGAAGTTGATTGCGCACGGGAATTACAAGATCAACAAGCAGAACATGTCGTCGCCTTCACCTGTGACCGACGGCAAGAGCGTGTACGTGATGACAGGAGTCGGCGTGTTGAAGGGCTTCGACTTCAGCGGCAATGAGCTCTGGATGCGTGACATCCAGAAGGACTATGGCCAGTTCGGTCTGAACTGGGGCTATGCGTCTTCACCATTGCTCTACGAGGATTCGCTGTACGTGCAAGTGCTGCAGGGAATGAAAACGCATGATCCGTCGTACCTTCTGCGTATCGACAAGAAGACCGGCAAGACGGTTTGGCGCGTCATTCGCCCCACTGACGCAGTGCGGGAGTCGCCAGACTCCTACAGCACGCCGACCCTGCTGCGCTATGGCAATCACGTGGAGATCGTCGTCACGGGTGGCGATTGCATAACCGGGCACGATCCCGCAACCGGCGAGGAATTGTGGCGCGGTACAGGATTCAATCCGGACAAGAACCCCGCCTACCGCATCATCGCTTCCCCGGTGGTGTATGACGACGTGATCTACGCGCCGACACGTGTGAAGCCGCTGATCGCGTTTCGTGCCGGCGGTCGCGGGAATATTTCCCAATCGCACAAGCTGTGGTCGTTTATGAACGGGCCGGACGTGCCGACGCCCGTTACTGACGGCAAGTACTTTTATTCCGTGAGCGACAAGGGTGTTGCCTGGTGCCTGGACGCCAAAACCGGCCAGCAGATCTGGGGTGGCCAACGCATCCGGCCGGCCACGTATAGCTCATCGCCGGTGCTGGCGGACGGGAAGATCTATGTCATGAGCGAAGACGGGCTGACAACAGTTATCAAAGCCGGACCCCAGTTTGAAGTGCTGGCGGAAAATGACCTCAGTGACTACACTTTGAGTTCGCCGGCGATTTCCGACGGGCACATCTTCTTGCGTACGGAGCACTTTCTGTACGCGATTGGCAAACCGTAGCGCTTGGTGACGAAAGCTCGCGTGAAATCAAAGGCGGGAAGAAACAAACCAAAATGGATATGTCTAACTTCTTCAGCAACTTAGAGTGAAATCAGGCCGCTTTTTGGCGAGACTTGTATTGATTGAGGCTGGCCATCCGTCCAGGATATAACTTAAGTTATTTGTTTACAATTGCTTAGAGAGAAGACTTCTGAAACTAGCCTCTTTGCGCCCGAGCGACGAAGAGAATCCAGCCTTGACGCACGGACATTGTCCCCAAACTGAGTACTGGCTTTCAAAAATACGCTAACTAAACTAGGAGCAGTGGCTAGTGGGTAGTGGCTAGCCACCGTTAGCGAGCTCGTTCCCGCCGACATGCTCGTGGCTGATCCGCTGGCAAAGCCGGACCATGGCCGTGCCGCTATCCCCAACTGGCGGGGGTCAATGTGGACGAATCAACCGCCGAAACCATCGCCGACTGGCATTACTGGGTCGCCCAAGGATACTGCCTTCTGATTTACGCATACCCGTCGAAAGCTCGCGACTGTTTTTGACGCCGAGCCAGTTCTTGCCAAGTGCCGAGGGGAGGGAAGTATTGCTATCCATTGTTTAACGCAAGGCGATTTCCCAACAGCTATGCAGGACACGCCTCTTTTGCTTCCCGCAAAGGGCGTGCCGGCACAACCAGCTACGCCGTCAAAAAGAGGACACAGGGTAGATCGGGGTGTTCTCGGTACCGGACAGTACCCGGTCATTTTCCGTCGAACTGGTTGCTGGGAGCACTCGCAGCCCAGGCCCATGCGTCCCTGAGACCGGCGTCGCTGTGCTAGACTTTACTCGAACACCGTTCGAAGAGTCAGACACCCTCGGCGCGCTGAGTGATTCACTGTCCAGGAATGGATAGACACGACGATGAACGGCTTCTGGAAGGACATCGCCTTTGGAGTCCGAACGCAACTCAAAACTCCCGCCGTGACACTTGCACTCATCGTGACTCTGGCCTTTGGGCTCGGTGCGAACACCGTGGCTTTCTCTCTGGTGAA
>DATJKY010000032.1:0-4502 GCA_035490955.1 Terriglobia bacterium
ACGCGCTCGGCATCCTCCTGCCGTTCAAAGCCCAGCACGGCGTCATCGGCGTACCGAACCATGAACGAACTTCCCTTGAGCCGTGGCTTAACGTCCCGTTCAAACCACTGGTCCAACACCTCATGCAGATAGATATTCGCCAGTAATGGCGAGATCACTCCACCTTGAGGTGTCCCTTGCTCGGGGTAGCTCAGCTGGGTTCCTTCCAGAACCCCCGCCTGGAGCCATTTCCCGATCACGCGCAGGATCACACCATCACTCACCCGGCGAGCCACGATCTCCTGAAGCCGCCCCCGATCCACGCGGTCAAAGAAGCTCTCGATGTCGAGCTCAATTACCCAGCACCGCGCCAACGGCATGAGCCGTCGCCACAGCGCATCCAGCGCCTGGTGTGCGGATCGCCCCGGCCTGAACCCGTACGAACAGTCCACGAACTGCTGCTCGTACAATGGCTCCAGGATCATCGTGACCGCCCGTTGCAGTACCTTGTCCTCCAACGTCGGTACACCGATCGGCCGAAGGCGTTTGCCGTCACTCTTCGGGATGTATACACGCTTCACCGGCGGTGCCCGATAGCGGCCCGATTTGAACTGCTCGAGCAGCCTCGATAAGTTCCCCTCCAGGTCCGTCTCGTATTCCGCCGCCACTTGGCCGTCCACCCCCGGCGCTCCATCCTTCCGGGTCCGGCGGTACGCCTCGCGCAGCCAGTCCGTATCAATGAAGTGCGCCAGCGTCGATAACGCCTCGTGCGGATAGCGTTCCGCTCGCTGTGCTAACTCAAGTTGTTTCGTTGAGATGGTCTGTGGACTCGGTGTTCCCACCATCTATCCCCTCTTGAGTACCTCGACCCGGTCTTCCCCTTCCCTCCACCGGCTCCGCTCGGAATACGTTCGCCGGCTTCCTCGGTACTACGAGAAGACTCCGACTCCTCCGACTTCCTCCGTGCACCCTTTACAGGTGCACGTACCATCGCGTTCGTGCACTGTTCGCTTCGTTCGGCACTGCACGTCATGCCGACGACCTGGGCTACTTGGTTGAACGGTGCCCGTACCGTTATCTTCGCCATGGAAAATCAGAGGCCTCCCAGGTTCCTGGGGAACCCACACGTCAACCATGCCCTGCTCTCAGACCCCGCGGATGGGCTTGCGCCAGGCGTTGCGGCGCAAACCCTACTGCCTTCCACTTTGAAAACAGTGTCGGCCTCCGGTTCGTATTCGTTTCGAGGCTCCATCACACGGCCTGGTGACCCCCTGTGTACGCTTCGCGGCCAAGGTCGCCCCTGCACCACGCAACACTCGGTTCCGGCTGGTTGCCAACCTTTGCCGGGCAGGCTTAGCTCCTGCCGGGTTCCATCAGAAGCTTTCAGTCGCGTTCTCCCTCACATGACTCCCCACTCCTCCAGGCTTAACCTGGCGCACTTTCAACAGAATAGGTCGAAACCTGCCGTCGCAAATGTGCTCGCGCCTCGGTTGTTGCTGGTGCTCACGCGGGGGCGCGCTTTGGACTAATTTCAATAATCCCTTTCTTCGGCCTGAACTCGAGCCGGCAGAGCGATCGGCACATCGCAAGTCTTATACTTGCGTAAGACACTAGATGGCGGAACGCCCTCAAGGAATCGGGATGGAAGCACCGGAGGTCCATAAGCCGCACGCGGAACATCATGGCGCCCTACCGCGTTGGCTGGAGCTGGTAATCGCCATCACGGCATTAGTCACCTCGATCAGCTCGATCGCCATCGCCGTGCACCACAGCCACATCATGGAGAAGCTCGTCCAGGCCAATTCCATTCCGTACCTGCAGGGTACCTTCACTGACGTGACGCCGGAGGGTCAGCAGGTGCTCTCGTTGGCCCTGATCAACCGTGGTGTTGGTCCTGCGCATGAGCAAAGCCTTCGTGTGAAGGTCGGGGATCAATATGTGAGGTCGGTGAGTGACTTTGTGTCAGCCTCGCTCGGGCGCGAACAGGCGCTCAAGGCCGAAGAAGTGCTCCACCCGATACACAACCGAGTGCGGACTAGATTCATCTCCGCAGGACAGACACAGATCGTGTTCCGCATGGCGAAGACAGCGGAGAACTCCCAATTCTGGGACCTGCTCGCGAACGACCAGGACCGCTGGGACGTAGAGTTCTGCTACTGCTCGGTTTTTCAGGAGTGCTGGCAGGTGCGTGGCAAATGGCAGGAGCCCGAGCACGTCAAGCAATGCCGCCGCGACGAATCGCGCGAATTTTTCCCCTGAATTCCTTGCACACAGCCCGCAAGGACCAGCGGCGGGTACCGCCGCGAGCGTCGATCTTCTGTGCACTGACGCCCGTCGCCGCCAGAAAGGCGTCCGCTCTCTACCAGCTCAATGACCGCTTCGCGCCACGTCCGGCGACTCCTTCGGGTCGATAGCGCCAGTTCGCGAAAACTTCCGCAGTCGGGCCATTACCTGCCGGTCGCATTGAGCTCACGACTTTCCGCATAGCTGCCACCCATTGGGATCGCAGAACTGTCGGTCCACCTTCGTCGTTTATGGCTCAAGCAAATGTTATCTGCCAAGGCTGAAGTAGACGAGCGCCAATGCCAGGATGCGCCACATGTTCACGTTTTCGATTCCCCTGTCCGCGTTTTTAGATTTCGTTCCTTTGCGCCTCTTAGCGGACGTCATTAGGATTACTTCTACTCCTCCGTCAACACTTCCGCCACCACGCGTTCGAGCGATATATGCAACAGGCTCGGGACGGGATTTAGCGCCTATCTCGAAGGTGCGGACTCGGTTAAACAAATCTGCGGACTGATATCTCATATATCTGAGGCTCTGTCGTCGCCTAACGCGGCGACAGCCTGGAGTTCGCGCGGTGCAATTGATCTGCGTGCGCCTCCAATACTTCCCGCCGTTCGGAATGAACGTGTCACATGGCTAATTTACACTTGAGGGTGACACAGCCGGACCGGCCTTGAGCCGCTTCGCCAGTCTCGCCCGTTCGCTCTCGCTTATCTTCCAGCGTCCACCGCAGACTACGCACCGCGGCACTATTGGCAGATTGTCCTTGAGAAGCCTGCATAGCATGCGGCTTCCAAACCCTCCTCCTTGGTAACGCAGACCCTTGCAGGTGGGGCGGCTGGCGGCGGATCGCGCTCATGGTAGAGTTGCGGCCCCAATTGACAAGGAAGACCCATGCTCGACAAGGACACGTTGAACCGCATTCGTCTCACCCGCAGTGCAGCGGAGGCCCTATCGAATGCCCGAGCCAAGCTCGGGCCAGCCTTCGGTCGCCAGCTCGCCCGCCTGGAGAGTTCGATCCGCGCCGCCATGACGCTGTGCCGGGAGGTCGGGGGCCCCGAGGCGCTCCACGAGCTCGCGCGGCTCGAGGTCGTCTTGCGGGAGATCCACGGAGAGCCCGCGGCTCGCCTTCATTGAGGGGTCGGCCTTGGCTCTGCGCCGGAAAGGGGCGACGCTATGCTTTTCTTGGGCCGCGTGTGAGGTTGGTTGATCGGACCACTTGTTAACGGCGAACCCGTGCCCAGGCGGGCTCCTGACGGAGTTCTTGTCGGTCTTAGGCCGGAACCGGGACGAGAACAGACATCCACCGGACACCGATTCGTTTCCCAGAAGCGGACGCTGCAGGATCTGGGAAGCGAACGCCCATCACCTCGCCGCCTCTAACGGATCAAGCCGATTCGTCCAAGAACATCTGCAATTGGCGGTAGAGGGCGACTGGTTCAGATCGGCGCACATCGCCCTTCTGGAGAAGAATAGCCTGCAGTCCTCAGGCATCGCGCTTGGTCCTCAGTTCGAAGCCCCAAAGGTTGTCATTCGGGAATGTCGTGGGCATCCGGGGGTCCGTATCGCTGCCAGTAAGGCGGCAAACCGAGTCGCGTGGCGAGTGCCCTAAAGCGGGCATCCTGTCGGAATGCGCGGAACTCCGGAATCCAGAGGTGCGGGACGAAAGCCGTCACGGCCATTGCGCCCTCAGCATCAAAATGATCGAGCGCGCGATTGCCTACAAGGTAGGCGAAGTCGAGGTTCGCGAATAAGACCGACCAATGCATGAGGAATCTAGGAAGCGACGTCGTTCTGACGACCTCCGCGCTGCGCTCGGCAAAAAACTTACCCATGGCAGCAAGAGCTCCATTTTGCACGGCCGGCTGCGCAAAAGCCCGGAACACGGACGTTACCAAGGGTTCAAGTTCTGCCGGATGCCCGTACGCTGAAAGCGCCTCCATAGTCCATTGCACCGCCTCGGAGTAACGTCCCGCACGAACTGCCGCCACAGAGTGAATGTGTGGAAACGGCCTGACATTGATGGGCCAGCCATGCGCGGCTGCAAAGTCAGTGTACCTGAGTGCCTCCGCGTCATTGCCGGCAAGGGAATGCAGAGTGGCGTGCACCATCAGCACGTGTGCTAGCGCTGGTGCGAGACGGTAGGCCCCTTCGGCTTCCCGCATGGCATCGCGGAGATGCCCGACGGACGCGAGGAGCACGATTGAGTGAGTCTGTGCAGTGATCGGATTGATCTC
>DATJKY010000033.1:0-3845 GCA_035490955.1 Terriglobia bacterium
GCGGTACGGTGGGTACTCGTAGCCGGGGCGGTGGAGGTCGCTCACCCCGGAAACGTACTTGGTGAAGACGTCGGGAAGGCCGATCAAAACGGTATTTTCTTGGACCGGAGGCAGGGCCATATGGCGCGTGTGAAAGTCCCAGAGCGCGGTCAAAATGCCCTCGCGACCGAGCGCGGTCGAGTTGCTCAGCACTCGGGCCAGCGTCACGGCTTGGTCGCGCACCACGGTCTCATATCCTTTGCTGATGCGATCCTTGTCCGCCTGGGTTGCAGCGGTCTTGATCCAGGCGGCCATGTAGCCGGTGTTTTCATCGAGCACATCGTAGATGCTCTCGTGTAATCCCCGCCGCACCATGGGGTTGGTCTCGGTGTTGAGCCGCGTGGCCAGCGCTTCAAGAATTCCCGTACGTTCTTTGCGATCGTCCACCTTCCAGTAGTACCAGCGCCACAGGCCTGAAGCGGCCTGGAATCGCACAAACGGTACAGGGTCATTCAGCCGTTCTTCCAGCGCCGCAAGCAGCGCCGGGTCGTCGGTCAGATACTTGAAATGTTGATTGAAGATCCGCGTCGCGCCCCAGCGACGGCGCGCGTCGGGCGAGCGGATGGCCGCGGCCAGAAGCATCCGCCCGCGAGGCGCAATGTCCTGCCGGCGCGACAGGATCATGCGCAGCGCCCACGCTGCCGTCGATTGCACCATCTTGCTCTGATCACCAAGCGCGGTTATGAGCGGTCCGATTGAGCCCGAGTCGGCCATGTGCCCGAGCGCCCGCGCCGCCGCTTCGCGCGCCAGTGGCTGGTCGCTGGTTAAGAGCACATCCCGAATCTGCCGCAGCGCCGGTTCGGGGGCCAGATCCCAGAACTGGTCCAGTTGATCCAGGAGTCGGGGCAGGTCATTCGTCGCTAGCTTTGTGGGCGGAGGTAGGGAGCCGGCCTCCCAGCCTCCTCGGCGTCGAGGCGCCGGAGGGACACCTTTCTCGGCCGTACCCACCGGGCTGAGGTGCGACGCTAAAGGTCCCGGATAGAGGGTCGAAAGAGCCATCAGCGCGAATTGAGTAGCCCGAAACGGCGTGTTAAAGCCCTGATAGACGGGGTCACCTTCCCAGCTCCCCTCCGGCCGCTGCGCCGCAAGGCAAGCTTGAACGGCGCGGGCCAGATGCTCGTCCGTTTCCGGCCGACGCCCGGCGAGCGCGAGCACCAGTACGGCGTGGTACGAAATGAAGTCCGCTGGCTTCGCCTGTTTGTCGAAAGCATAGGGCCACATCCCGTCTGGCCGTTCGTAGCTATAAAGCTGATCGATTAGCTCGTCAAGTTCCCGGGCGTCTTGTTCGCGCCCCAGCGTCGCCAGGAAATGAATCTTCCAATTGAGGTCGATCATGTTCTCCGGCTTGTAGGGGACGGCGAGCTTTTCCACGTTGTCGCGCTCGCGAAGCCACTGCTGGTCGCCGGTCTGGCGGTAGAGCAGGTCGAAGGTCTGCCAACTCTGCGTGGCGATCTCAAACGGGCTGACCTCGGGTTCGCAGCCATCCGTCTCATTGCCCGGCAACGCCTTCACGTCCTTGTAGTGGATCTTGAGGAACTCGGCGTAGGGAGCGGCAAATTTCGGTCGCGGCGGATCGCGGGTAATTTCACTCTCGAACATCTGCCCCAGCAGCGGAAGGCGACTGGCTACGGTGCGCGCCGAGTAAATCACACGGACCCAGTTGGTGTTGGGCTCACCGTATAGGGGGCGCGCGTTGTTATAAAGGCGGTCGGCGAGAAACTCGATCGCTGGCCGTTGTGTAGGCGCGTAGCCGTTGTGCACGGCAGTGAGGTAGCCACGAGTAGTGAACTGCGTAGGGTGGCAGGCGATACATAACTGTGTTTCCGCATAGGCCATGCTAGTACGCAGGGCCACCGTTCCGCGCCGCGGCGTGTTCGAGAGCCAGGTATCGCCCATGTTCACGAGGAAATCCATCCCGGTCCGCACCGCTTGGCGTGGGTCTTTGTAGGGCGGAATGGGATAATCATAGGTGTGCAACTGCCAGGAGGGATGGTTGGCGTCCACGCGGAGGTAATACGTCTCGCCCGGTTTCAGGATGCGAGTACGAAACTTGTACAATCCCGGATAGTTTTGCGTGGCCTCGATCTGATAGACGAATTCTCCATCATTGTAAGGAACAACGTCAGCCTTGCCGTTGTACCGGCCGAGCTGGAAAATGTCGACGTCGAGCGGAACATCGCGGTCAGTAATGTTCAGCACGAAATAAGCCAGGCGCGGTGAGGTCCCGTCAAAGGTAAAGCGGAACCACTGGAAGCCCTTGAGCATTGCGGCATAGGCGTCTTCGGCCGGCGCCGGCGCGTAAGGACGGCCGTCTGCGCTGCCGTAAATCGTCTGTCCGAACTCGAAGAGCTGCGCCGTCTCCCATGTGGAGTTGGGTTGGGCGGCGATGAAGCCCGCCGGCCCGCCAGCGGTCGTCGGTCCCTTAACCGGCGCCTCCTCTGGGTGAGTGGCCGGGTGAGCGGAAAAATGAGCGGCCTGCGGTACTAGCTTGGCGCCGCCCATCGGGATGGGCTTAAACGAGACACCGACCGCCGGCAGGTAGGTTCCCCCGGGCGCAGTCAGCGTCACTACGGCGGGGCCTCCAGCCCTCGGCTGCAGCGTGATGTAGAAATCGAGGTCGGCGCTGTGCAGCCACTTTTCCCCCACCGTACCTGACACATCCGCAACTGCCACGCGAACCGCATCGTTCCCCTGCATTTGCGCTGGGTCCCTCACCCAAACGGTGACGGCATAGAGGGAGTCGGGCCGCGCTTCGCCCAGGACCATCCGCTGGGACGACGGCTGTGTCGCTCCTGCTCTGGAAAAGTTGCGGGAGGGTCGGAGCCTCGCCTGCCGGATCACATCCAGCGGACCCGCCCGCTCGTTGCCGAGGAAAGGGCCAAAGCGGCCGAACTGAGTGGTTTCTACAAGACCCGCAACGCCAACCAAGGCACCAAGCAGCAAAAAGCCCTTGAGCCATTTTCCCAGTATTTGAAGAAAGGAAGGATTCATTGCTCCACCTCGACAGTCTCCGAAGGCCCCCAACGAGCCCCAACCGGAAAGACTCCCGCCATGGAATCACAAGCGTCCACTATGATAGCGCAAACCAATTGGACTCGCACCTATGCCCATGTGACTGATGTGACTGCGTGCGCCACGGAAAGGCGCCTGGGCGCACTCTCTGATAGGCACGGTGGTAATGAACACGCCCGGTGGCAACGTCTTGCTCCACTGAGTCGGACGCTGGTTCGGCATGAAATTGGATGGCCGATTTGAGCTAGGTACATCGATGCCCTGACTGATGGTGCTGACTACTGTGAACTCTTTGCCCCCGCTTCAGCCTGCCCCGCAACGGAGACTCCTCCCACGGCGTGGTCACGAGTCGGCGGAAACGGTTCTAGTCCCTGGGGTCATATGTTCAAGGAGGGCTTTTCTTCGACTTCTAATTCGGAGGGTATCCCGTAGTATGCTTAATGACTCCAGATTGGGGCACAAACCGGTCATATGCGCTAACTTGGGGGACGAACTCAAGAAGGGTTGGTCGGGAATTGGGATCTTCGCACTAGCTAAGACGCCGAGAAGTACTTTTCCGAAAAGCCCGTTTATCAGGCCCAATCGTGTTTGGGTTGTGCGGAGGGCTGTTTTGGTCAGCCATCTGGGCAGAGCCTCCTCATTGACGCTCTAACTAACCTGTGGTTCGTCAAAATCACATCCGCCTGAAGAAATTGACTTTCCGCCGAGCTACACAGGATATTGAAATGCATATTCAAGCTTTGGTTTTCGGTCATCAGTCTTCTCGTTCTTCCTACACGCCTTAAAGAATTGAC
>DATJKY010000034.1:0-3552 GCA_035490955.1 Terriglobia bacterium
TCTCCTATGAAGACCTGGAGCCCTATTACAGCCAGGCGGAGCAACTCTACCACGTCCACGGCCAGCGCGGCGAGGATCCCGTTGAGCCGCCGGCAAAGATTCCGTATCCCCATCCGGCCGTCAGTCACGAACCGCGGATGCAGTTGCTCAGCGACGATTTTGCCCGTCTGGGCCTCAGGCCCTTTCACACCCCACTGGGCGTCATGCTCGACGAAAGAAACCCTCACAAGAGCAAGTGTATCCGCTGCAACACCTGCGATGGTTTCCCCTGCCTGGTGTACGCCAAGTCGGACGCTCAGGTGGTGAGTGTGGATCCGGCGCTCGAGCATCCGAATGTCAAGCTGCTCACCAACGCCTACGCTTCCCGGCTGGAGACCAGTCCTTCGGGCCGCGAGGTGACGCGGGTTCATGTCGAGACCAACGGCGCTCGGGAGACGTTTTCGGCGGATGTCGTGGTGGTCTCATGTGGAGCCATCAATTCCGCCGCCCTGCTGCTGCGCTCCGCGAATGAAAAGCACCCGCACGGCCTGGCAAACAGCTCGGACGTAGTCGGACGTCACTACATGGGGCACGTTAATTCTGTGCTCATGGCCATTCACAAGTGCCCTAATCCCACGATCTTTCAGAAGACGCTTTCGGTCAACGATTTCTACCTCGGGTCCAAGGAGTGGGAATACCCCATGGGCCACATCTCGTTTGTTGGCAAGCTGGATCGGGAAACCCTAAAAGCCGGCGCTCCGGCCATCGCTCCCGGCTTCACGCTGGAAATCATGGCTAACCACTCGCTTGATTTCTGGCTCACTTCCGAGGATTTGCCCGACCCTAACAACCGCGTAGCCCTCGACCGCGACGGCAACATCGTCCTGAGTTACAAGCCGAATAACGAAGAGGGTCACAAGCGGTTGATCGCCGAGCTTCAGAGCCTGATGAAGCAGCAGACCAAGTGCCCCCACGCCCACGAATGTTTCCAGGGGCTCTTCTCCCGCAATCTGTTCATCGGCCAACGTATTCCACTGGCCGGAGTGGCGCACCAGAACGGCACCGTTCGCTTTGGCCGCGACCCCAAGACCTCGGCCCTCGATGCCAACTGCAAGGCCCATGACGTGGATAATCTCTACGTTGTCGACGCCAGCTTCTTCCCAACGAGCGGCGCCGTCAACCCGGCACTGACCATCATGGCCAATGCATTGCGCGTCGGAGACCATCTGCTTGGCCGCATGAATTAGGAGGATTTTCGTGAAGTACGACGGCGTCGTCATCGGTTCGGGCCAGGGTGGCAATCCTCTGGTCCATGGGCGAGCTGACCACGCCTGGGCAGTGGGGTCGGTGGAACCATCCATTCGTGGCCTTTGATTTTCATGAGGGCTCTTACGCCATGAAACGCAGTCGACCCACAAAGAGAGGGTCCGTTTACCTTGTTCTTTCGCTGCCCCTCCTTGCGGCCTTTAACCCGGAAAGGCTGGCGGCGCTTGCCGCACAGCGCTCGGCCCAACCGCTGGCGACCGCGGTCGATGCGGTCGGAATGACGGTTTCGGACGTGGACCGCGCTGTGGAATTCTATTCGCGTGTCTTGTCATTCGAAAAGACGTCTGACGTGGAAGTATCGGGCGACGCCTATGAGCGTTTGGAAGGGCTCTTCGGCTTGCGGATGCGGGTGGTGAGAATGCGGCTGGGCGACGAGTCAATTGAATTGACCGAATACCTGACGCCCAAGGGAAGACCGATTCCCGTGGACTCACGCAGCAACGATCGCTGGTTCCAGCACGTCGCGATCATCGTGAGCAACATCGACCGCGCCTACCAGTTGCTCCGTCAGAACCGCGTTCAGCACGCTTCTACTGGCCCGCAGCGCCTGCCGGACTGGAACAAAAACGCGGCGGGCATCAGCGCTTTCTATTTTAAGGACCCAGACGGGCACACGCTGGAGGTCCTGCAGTTTCCTCCCGACAAGGGCGATCCCAAGTGGCACATCCCAGCCAGCAAGCTTTTCCTGGGCATCGATCACACGGCTATCGTGGTCGGCAACACGGAAGCAAGCCTGAAGTTCTATCGCGACTCGCTCGGGCTGCACGTTGTGGGGACGAGCGAGAACTATGGCACTGAACAGGAGCACCTGAACAACGTATTCGGCGCGCGCCTGCGGATCACTTCGCTTCGCGCCGCCAGAGCCCCGGGTGTTGAGTTGCTGGAGTACCTGGCGCCACGCGACGGGCGGCCGATTTCCGCCGACGAGCGTGCCAATGACATCTCACACTGGCAGACACGGGTGGTTACGAGTGACGTGGGCCGCGCAGAACAGCAGTTCCTTCGCGAGAAAGTGACCTTTGTATCCTCAGACGTGGTGGACTCCGCTGACGGGAAGCTTGGATTTCATAGGGCGTTCCTTGCGCGAGACCCGGACGGTCATGCGGTGGAGCTTTTCGAAAGGTGACAGATTCTTGGGAGAGCTTCCGCCCCAAGGGCGGCTAGGAGTCGTCCTCAAGATCACTTTCTTGATCTGGCAAATGGAGTAATTCGTGTCGGACCGTCGAGACATACAACCCGAACTGATACCCACACCGGAGGGCCTCGGAGGTGACGTCATCATCAGCCCAGACACTCTGGGCGGAAACCGCCTTCCGCCCCGCCAGTCGCGCACGCGGAAGTGGCCGGTGCTGGATGCGTTTGGCCCTCCCGACATCGACTTGGACGAGTGGCAATTTGAGATTGGAGGCCTGGTCGAGTCATCGCTCGCCCTCAATTGGGAAGCGTTCCAGAAGCTTCCGCGCGTCAAAGTCTTCGCCGACATGCACTGCGTCACGAGGTGGTCGCGGCTGGGGAATCTGTGGGAGGGAGTCTCTACTGCAGAAGTGATGGCGCGCGTCAGGGTCTTACCGCAGGCGCGCTATGTGCTGGTCAACGCCTACGATGGCGACTGGACCACCAACCTGCCTCTCGACGACTTCCTGGCCGAAGACGCTCTTTTTGCGGATACTCACGACGGTGAGCCCATTCCACCGGAGCATGGCGGGCCCCTTCGCCTTGTGGTTCCCCGGCTCTACGCCTGGAAGAGCGCCAAGTGGGTCAAGGGCATTGAGCTCATGGCTCGTGACCAACCGGGCTTTTGGGAGCGGGGCGGATACCACATGCGAGGCGATCCATGGAAAGAAGAACGGTTCCGTTAGCCCCGCAATACCGAGCAGTTCAGGAGATGGCATGACGAGAAGAATGACCTTGGCGTTTCTGGCGCTTTGCTTAAGCATACCGATCATGCTCGCCGCAGCGGAGAACCTGCGCCTCAACCCGCGTCTGGATTACGCGAGCGATAGCCATGACGGTCCGCTGATTACGGGCGATCACCTTGAGGATGGCGCAGTGCCCGGCAGGCCGAATTATGTGTTCATGTTTGGGGAAGGTTGATTCAATTCCAAGCGGCAGGCTCGCCGCTCCGTAAGCCTATATGACAAATACAAAGATCGAGTCAACTTCGTGATCATCGACCTGGATCGGAAGCGTTCGCCCGCCCAGCGGCAGTTGGTGGAAAAATACTACAGTGGTTACATACCGCACGTT
>DATJKY010000035.1:0-4910 GCA_035490955.1 Terriglobia bacterium
ACTGGTCTACCTACGAAGAGAATCGACGGATGATCCAACGCAATGCAGTGACCTGGGAAGGCGATGAAGGGATGACCGCGATTCGTGCCGGGCAAGGCCTGCTGGTGGGGCTGCTGCGCTGTGGGCATTGTGGTCGCAAACTGCATGTACGCTACTGGGGAGGCCGCGGCACCCACGCTCGTTATCTCTGCAAAGGGGACTATGATGACGGCGGCCAGTATTGCCTTGGTTTTGGCGGTGCCTCGGTAGATCGCCGGTTGAGTCAAGAGTTGCTCAAGGTGATCTCACCCTTGGGGGTGGAAGCCAGTCTGAGGGCCCTGGAGGAACTGAGCGCTGGGGATGTAGCAGAGCGCGCCACCCTTTCCAGCAAGCTGGAGCAGCTCGAGTACGAGGCCAAGAAGGTGTTTGAACAATACGACGCGGTGGACGCCCGCAATCGTCTGGTAGCCGGTGAGTTGGAGCGCCGGTGGAACGAAAAGCTAGAGGAGGTTGAATCAACTAAACAACGACTGGCCAGCCTCAATGGGAAGCGCCATTTGTTGTCGTCCGCAGAGGAAGCAAGAATTCGTTGGATGGGTGAGAACTTTGCTGAGCTGTGGCAAAGTGATCGCTGTCCGCCGACACTCAAGAAGATGGTCTTTCGCACCGCCCTGGAGGAAATCGTTGTGCGCGGGGATGGGGAGAACAAAACTCTGCAGTTCACCCTTCACTGGAAGGGAGGTACGCACACGCAACTGGAGATGGACCGGCCCCGCTCCGCGGTCCAGACCACAACACCTCCAGAAGCGTTAGAGATCATTCGTCGGATGGCTGTTCGCCATGGTGATGACCAGATTGCTTCGGTGTTGAGCCGACTGGGACATTTCACGGGGAAAGGTAAACGGTGGAATCAGAACCGCGTGGCTACCGCCCGGCGTAACTACTCGATTGCCGGCCAAAAAAGAGCATTACCCGATCCTGAAACCGTCAGCTTGAGTGAAGCAGCCAGAGTATGTGGGGTGAGTCACCGCACGATCGAACAGCTGGTCGCAGCAGGTCTGTTGAAGCGCGAACAAGCGGTTCCCCGGGCGCCCTGGGAAATTCGGCGTGCGGATTTGAATGCCGAGCCGGTTCGGAACATCGTTGAACGACTTCTTCGGACAGGTAAGCTGAAGCTCCAGGGGGACTGTGCGGAAAATCAGACTCCTTTGTTCGCTGAAAAGGAAGGAGATGGTAATGCCAGGCATCATGAGTGAGGATTCTGCTCCAGTTTTTGATTCCAGGTATGGAGCACGGCGAAGAAACCGATTTCGGCGCCGAGATGGCGGGGATCGCGGGCGACTTCGAGCAAGGTCTGGGCACAGGTGCGGAACAACAAGTCATAGAGGACCTTCTTGTTCTGCAGGGCCAGAGGGGCGAGGCGACGAGGAAGGGTGAAGATGACATGGACATAAGGGGTGGGCAAGAGCTCGCGACGGCGCGCCTTCAGCCACTGGTCGCGGGCGTGGGCTTGGCACTTGGGACAGTGTCGGTTGCGGCACGTAATGGGGTGCTCTCCATTACGTGCCTTATGGGAAGTTCTTCCTAATGGGGAGTGCGCGGTGTCTACGATCGTGATTTAGCTGGGCACAAGGGGTCTCGGGGAACACTCAGCTCCCCATAAAGATTGGTGTCCTCTGGTTAACTGGATGTGGCCATTCCTGGCCAATCACAAGGAGGACACCATGTTGGAAGAATACTTCTCTGCACCTAAGACCCTGGCTCGCTTGCAGGTCAGGTCTCAGTGGTCCGTGCATCGACAGCTTTGCTGATGCTCTCGAACTGGACGGTTACTCGCCGCTGAGTGCCGTAAGATACCTGCGCGCTGCAGCTCATTTCGGCCGTTTTCTGCAGCGCCGGAGCGGCTCCTTCGCTGAGATCGATTCGGGCACGCTCGATGCATTTTCTCGCCACCTGCCCCGCTGTCACTGCCCTTTGTTGCGGGGCGGAAGAGACCACTACCATACTCGCTTCGGGGCAAAACGGTTTCACGCCTACCTGGTCCAAAGGGGAATTTGCCAACCTCGCTCCAGCTCGGGTGCCGACAGGCCCGAACCCGAACTGATCGTCTCGTTTCGCGATTGGTTCCGACAGCACCGTGGGGCGGCAGAGTCCACACTGCACCAGTATGCCCGTGGCGCTGCTGCTCTGATTGACACCCTAGGTGCGGACCCCAGCTGTTGGAATGCGGTGCAGGTACGAAAGTTCATGCTCGACCGTTCCCGCCGCTGCGGAGCCGGCACCACTCAAAAGCTGATCACCTCCCTGCGGGCTTTCTTGCGTTATCTCCGCTTCCGGGGCTTGTGCTCCTCTGACCTCGATCAGGCTGTCCCGGCCTTCGCACATTGGCGCTTAGCCAGACTGCCGCGGTGCCTCTCGTCCGAGGAAGTGGACCGTCTTATTGCTGCCTGTGATGACCGTTCTCCGCGACGCCTGCGTGATCGCGCCATCATCTTGATGCTCGTACGGCTCGGGCTCCGTGCCGGCGACGTAAGCCAACTTCGCCTATCTGACATTGATTGGCAGTGCGGCACTCTGCGCGTGATGGGGAAGGGACGCCACGAAGTACGGTTACCTCTCCCCCAGGACGTCGGTGAAGCGATCCTCCGTTATCTGGAGTGCCGGCCTCCTGTCCACTCTTCGGATCGTGTCTTTCTTCGCCACATTGCTCCTTTTAAGCCGCTCCTCTCCGGCCATGGCGTGTCGAACGTGGTGAAGAGGGCCCTGCGACGTGCTGGTATCAAGGCACCGTCGAAAGGTGCCCACCTGCTTCGCCATACCGCGGCTACAGAAATGTTGCGACACGGCGTTCCCCTCCACCAGATCGGATTGGTTCTGCGCCATCGCAACCTCGACATGACCGCGTATTACGCCAAAGCCGATGTCGCCCTGCTCAAACAAGTGGCCCAGCCCTGGCCGGAGGTGAACGCATGATTTCTACGGTCAAGAGGTATCTTGCCGTCCGACGAGCCGCCGGCTTCGAACTCACGAATACGGAGTATCTGCTGCGCAGCTTCGCGCGCTGGGCTGCTCAGCGAGGCGAAACGCACATCCGCACCGAAAGCGCCATCGCTTGGGCCAGTCAGACCGCCTCGGTCGCGCAACGAGATGCACGGCTGAAGACCACCTGCCGCTTCGCCCGTTACCTACGCGCCGAAGACAACCGGCACGAACTACCGCCCGCGAATCACTTTGGCTATCACAAGAGCCGCCGCGTTCCTCACATCTACTCTGCGGTTGAGATCCGGCGCTTGCTCAACGCGGCGGCGCAGCTCGGACCGGCTGACTCATTGCAACCGCACACCTATACGACGCTGATTGGGCTGCTCGCAGTCACGGGTCTGCGAATCTCGGAAGCGTTAGCTCTGCAGTTTTCTGACGTCACACCCCAGGGGCTGCTGATCCACAAAACCAAATTCCGGAAAACGCGCTTGGTGCCGCTCCACGAAACCGCGGTCGCAGCCCTCAATCGTTACCTGACCCGCCGCCGAGAGCATTGCGGCGGGGAACGTGTGTTCATCGCCGAGGATGCTCGTCCCTTGCGTTATCGGGATGTCTACTCAACCTTCCAGAAACTGACGAAAGCCGCAAAGGTCTCGGGTTCCTGCGGCCGCCGCCCTCGTTGGCACGAGCTTCGTCACACCTTCGCGGTTCGCGCGCTGGAGGCAAGCCCGAAGGGTCGCCAGCAAGTCGGCCAACACCTGCTGGCCTTGGCGACCTACATGGGTCACGTCAACATCGATGCCACTTACTGGTATCTGGAAGCTACGCCCGAACTGCTGCGGGACATTGCCCGAGCGGCCGAAGCCTTCATTCGGGGAGGACAGCCATGACCGCCATCGCACCCTACATCGAGGCGTTTCTGCGCGAGCATCTGGGCCATCATCGAGGAGCCAGCCGGCACACCTGCGACTCCTACGCTTACAGTTTCCAATTGCTGTTTGAGTTCGCTGCCAGGCGATTCCAGGTGGTACCCTCAGCGTTGAAACTCGAGCAGTTGGATGCCGAACTGATCGGCGCATTTCTGAAAGATTTAGAGGAGCGGCGTCGAAATTCACCGGATACGCGCAACACCCGTCTCGCTGCAATCCGCTCTTTCTTCCGATTCTTGGAGCATCGTGAGCCAGCCGCACTCGAACAGATTCGTCGCGTCCTGGCCATCCCCTTCAAGAAAACCAACACGCGCCTGGTCCCGTATCTGGCCCAGGACCAAGTCCAAGCCTTGCTCGATGCTCCTGATCCGGCAACACGTGCCGGGATCCGAGACCGAGCCATGTTGCACCTGGCCGTGTGTAACGGCCTGCGAGTATCGGAACTGACGGGATTATGCACCACGGATATCACCCTTTCCTCGATGACCATTCGGGTCCAGGGCAAAGGTCGGCGAGAACGGGTGCTGCCCCTTTGGAAAGCCACGGCCACGGCGCTCCGAGCATGGTTGGCGGTGCGTGGAACAGTCGCGGTGCCAGAGCTGTTTGTCAATGCGCGCGGCCAATCCATGAGCCGTTGGGGCGTCGCTTACGTGCTGCGACGCCATGCACAACGCGCGCGTCGAAGATGCCCATCGCTGTTGAAAAAGCGGGTCTCGCCGCATGTTTTGAGGCACACCTGTGCGATGGCCGTGCTCCAATCCACCCACGATATTCGCAAGGTCTCCCTTTGGCTGGGACACAGTAATCTGGCCACTACGGAAGTCTACACTCGCGCCGATCCCACGGAGAAACTCGAGGCCATTGAGGCGATCGTACCGCCTCATTTGCGCAAGGGATCGTTTAAACCACCGGACAGACTGGTCGCCTTGCTGAAGGCCAAATCATAATGGAGAGTCGGAAGGGCGCGTGCCTAGCCCTGCGCGCGCCCCTTCGGCAGCGCACTCCCCATTAGGAAGAACT
>DATJKY010000036.1:0-5757 GCA_035490955.1 Terriglobia bacterium
GTTGGCATTGCCGGAGTTGATGACAACGGCGCGTGCCTGCCCCCGGCTCTCCTGAAGGCTCCTGCGAGACAGGACGACAGGCGCAGCCGCAGCAAGGTTTGTGGTGAATACTCCGGTGGCAGTCGTCTGGGGGAGTTCCGAAAAGATCAAGGCCAGGTCGAGGGCACCCGTTGCCTTCTTGATGCCTGACGCCACGGAGGCAGCACGGAATCCGCGCGGCGTGGCGAGACCGCCTTCGATCGGCTCCCAGCCAGTCGCTGTGGGTTTACGAGTCCTAAGCCGCGGTTCATGGAGTGATGAAGTCATGGAGTCGCTTTATGGCGCCGTCCGATGTCGATGATCTGCGGCTGCACTGGCGGAGGCGGCGCGGGGCCAGCTACCCTCATCGTCGCCAAGCTGCGCTGGCAGGCTTCCATGTACAAATCCTCTTCCGCCAGGCCCGGACTGCAGTCCGCTTCGACCACTCGGTCGGGCGAGATGACATGTGCCGTCAGCAGCATGCTCCGTTCTCTGAACTGGGAAATCAGCACCGCATCGCGATTGTTAATCTTGGTGCGCTCGAAGTGGTAGCGCGGGATCTCTTCGATAGCTCCCTGAGACTCCCACTTGGCCAGGATTTGTGGAGAGAACTCCGCCGCGTTGTCTGGGTTGGGTTGCGAGGTTATGGTGAGTGAAGGCCCGATACTCCAGAACTTGGGACGGTAGATCTTGACGCCGCCCGGAAACCCATCCACTTTGCCGTAGATACCCGCCGCGACCTGCATCTCGACACCGAGGATATCGTTGCGATAAGGCAACAACGTCCGGACTTCGTCGGCCACTTTTTGTTGGTGGCGGGGATACCATTTCACCAGGAGGTATTCTCCCCCCAGGGCACCAGCACCACCCAAGACAATCACCAGCAAAAGCCAGAGTTGAGTCTTCATAGACGAGACATCTTAGCCGTTGTTGAAGTGGGGCGCAATCAAGGTTCGCGGTACGCCTAGGAGCCTCGGTGGCGAACGATGAGGGCGACGGCGTCGGCGCGCACGGCCCGGCCTCGCCCGACGGCGTCCAGTCCTTCGCCGCTCTTCGCCTTAATGCTGACCTGCTCGGGCGCCACACGGAGCGCTTGAGCGAGCTTCCTCCTCATAGCAGCGATGTGGGGGCCCAGCTTGGGGCGTTCGAGTCCGACGGTGGAATCAATGTTAACAATCTGGTAGCCGGCGTCCTCGATGTGCTCCCGCACGCGGCGCACGAAGACAAGGCTTGAAGCTTTATGCCACTCAGGGGAATGGTCGGGAAAGTGCTGGCCCAGGTCGCCCAGCGCGAGGGCACCTAACAGAGCGTCGCAGATGGCGTGGGCCAGGGCGTCACCGTCCGAGTGGCCCACAGGGCCTTTCTCAAAAGGGATTCGCACCCCACCCAGAATGAGGGCGCGCCCTGGCGCCAGAGGGTGGATATCGTTCCCGACGCCGATGCGACAGGTCGACGGTATGAAAGAATGGGGTGAAACCCTGGCGGCTTTGCCGCTTTGACTTGCGTCCCGTCGCTCCGAGTCCCGCGCAGCGCGGGCTGCGGAGCGGGGCGACGGGGTCTCGAAAAGGCTTCGCTTTTGTCGCCGCGGCGACCAGACCCCATTCTTCTCTTTTCTTCTCACTTCACTTGGGCCCCGGTTGCCGGAAAGGCCGAGAAGCTGCGAAGAATTCCAGCAACCTCTTTCGAACCACAGAGACACCGAACCACGGAGTCTGAAAAGAAATGATTGCTCTGTGTCTCTGCCCGTCGGTGCTGATCCCTTTTGAACTCATAACTCGGCCCGGTTCTGCTCCTTTTCTTGAGCGATATATAATCGAGCAATAGGCAGGTCCGAGGGCTTCGTGATCTTGATATTGCGTTCCGAACCCAGGAGCACTGTCACGGTGTATCCCAAGCGCTCCACCAAGCTCGCCTCGTCGCTGCCATTGAACCCGTCGGCGGCAGCGCGGTCAAAGGCCTCGCGGAGAACGGCGTAACGGAATGCCTGGGGTGTCTGCGCGAGGGCGATCCTCTCTCGGGGAATGGTTCCCACAATCATTTGCCGCTCCACCTGTTTCACCGTGTCGACGCTAAGGATACCGAGGATGGCTCCGCCTTCCAGGCGAGCGGCCTCCGTAACGCGACGAATCATCTCCAGATCGACGAAGGGCCTGACGGCGTCGTGGACCACCACCAGTTCGGTTCCCTGTGGTGCCTGCGCCAGCGCTCGCGCCACGGTCTCCTGACGGCTGGGACCACCGTTAACCAGCCGCACAGGCTTGGTGAAGTGTTCGCGTTCCAGGTCGTGGCGCGCCCGCTCGCTATCCTCCGGCCGCACCGCCACATAAATCTCGTCAACCACGTCCGAGGCAGTAAACTTCCGGAGGGTATGGACAAAGATCGGTACTCCCTCCAGTGCCAGAAACTGCTTGGGAGTTCCGCTGCCCATCCGGACACCTGTCCCCGCTGCCGCAATAATGCCGAGAACGCTCATAGAAGGCAGGATTCAGCGGTCAGGATTCGGGAACCAGGGCGGCAAGTCTGCTCCCGCCAATGCCATCCCTGGCCCCTGAATCCTACCGTGGTGTCCCGCATAATTCTTGACAATCATCGCGTCTGCCGACCCCCTCACCCGGCTCGCTACGCTCGCCTCCCTCTACCCAAGGGGGCGAGGGGTTGTCAACAATTACGCGGGACAGGACACTAGAGATCCTAAATCTTAGCGCCGGTCTTATTGGTGTACCGCCTCAGGCATCCGCTGGCGGTCATCGTACTTGCCGAAGATCATTCGCCCGGCGGTAGTTTGCAAGACGCTGGTCACGGCGATGTCGATGGTCTTGGAGATCATCTTGCGCGCGTTGTCCACAACCACCATGGTGCCGTCGTCCAGGTATGCGACGCCCTGGTTGTACTCCTTGCCTTCCTTCAGGATGAAGACGCGCATCGTCTCGCCTGGGAGGACGATGGGCTTGAGGGCGTTGGCCAATTCGTTGACGTTCAACACTGCCACCCCTTGAAGCTGAGCAACTTTGTTCAGGTTGAAGTCGTTGGTCACGATCTTGGCCTCGTAGAGCTTGGCCAGTTCGATCAGCTTCATATCGACGACGCGGATCTGGGGAAAGTCCTCCTCAACGATCTGCACTTGAATAGAGCTCATCTTCTGCATGCGCTGCAGGATGTCGAGGCCACGGCGGCCGCGGTTGCGCTTCAGCGAATCGGAAGAGTCCGCCACCATTTGCAGCTCCCGAAGCACGAACTGGGGCACGATCAGAACACCTTCTACGAAGCTAGTTTCGCAGATGTCCGAAATCCGGCCGTCGATGATAACGCTGGTGTCCAGAATCTTGTAAGTACGCTTCCCCTGCCGCTCACCTGCGAACAGCCCACCCAGGGCGGCAAGATTCAGCAAGTCGCCCTTGTTGGCCCCGAGAATCAGGCCGACGTAGGTCATCAGCAGCAGTATTACCAACTGAACGAATGAAATCGCTGCCTTGTCGATCGAACTGATCTGGAGCAGGCGACTGATCATCACTGCGCCCAGAATACCCAAAATGGACCCTACGGCCGCGCCAATCAGGCGTCTTAGGCTGGCCCTCTCCAGACGAATCTCGAAACCTACAATCGCAATCCCCAATCCTGCCCCTAATAACGCCGAGCTGATTCCAGACAAGTGAAACGGACGCAAATGGAATGAAAGACCGACGAGGACAAGAACGAAGACTGCCCGGAAAAACACCATTTCCCAGGTCATGACTTCGACCACCTTTCGGGGAACCCACTATGAAAATCTTTACCCTCCCCAAGTTCGAACTCAGTAAGACGATTCGAGTATAGCACTGGGTACATCGGCCTCAAAGCGCTGTCGGTGTCCCGTGGTGCCCCGTAGTGGGCCAGTTTGCCCCGGTAGCGGGCGAGTTTACCTCGCCACGTGGCGGCGCAAAGCCGCCCCTAACAACAAACTGACCACCTGGTCTCCCTGGGTGTCCTCTCTCAGGGCGCTGCCTTATTAGCGATCCCGAACATCTGAGCTATACTGGTTCGGGAGGGCCCAGGCGAGCGTCCTAAACTAAGAGTCTGTGTGAAAACCCAAAAGCCCCCGACGATCTCATCCCCATCCCGCCGTGGCGGGCAAGGGATCTGCTTTTCCTTTCTTTTCAAAAGGAAACAGCCCGCCGCATCGCGGCAACCGCGCAGCATGACCCCAGTTCTTTTCGAGCTGCCTGCAAGGAGAGTGGCCCTTCTTCTATTCATCCTGCTTGGCGCTCCATGTTTGTTCTCCGGGAGCGATACGCCACAGGATGATGTAACCGAGGGCGCCCTGCAGTTCACGCAGATTTACAGTATCGTAGAGCATAACGCTATGGACCCGCTGGACGCTGATCGGATGATCTTGAACGGCGCCGTCCGTGGCATGCTCTCGACGCTGGACCCCTTTTCGGCTTTCTTTGACCGCGACCAATTCGAGCTTCTGCAGCAGCAAGCGCGTGGCCAGGCACTAGGATTCGGCTCCGTTCTCTACGTGACACCCGGCAAGGTACTGATCCTGGAGACCGCGCAGGGTTCGCCCGCGTGGCGGGCAGGATTAGGGCCCGGTGATGAGATCGTCGAGATCAATGGTGCGCGCGTCAACCGCTTGGACTTCAACTCCCTCGTGGGGCTGCTGCAGCGGGCGAAGTCCCAGCCGGTACGGCTGGGTGTGGTTCGGCCGGGCAAAGTGGTGCCTGAGGACTTCCGGCTCAAGCCGGCCGAGGTCGCCTTGCCTACGGTGGATAAGGACTTTTTGCTGGAGCCGGGGATCGGTTACATCCACCTCGCCGCCTTTGAGTCCAAGACCCCGCAGGAAATTGTCGACGCCCTTAAACGGCTCGACGTGGTGGGAGACTCCCCTGCTGGGCACTCGCCTTCGAGCCTGCAGGGAATTCTGCTCGACTTGCGCGACAACCACGGCGGCATGGTCGACGCTGCGGTGGGTGTGGCCAGCCTGTTCTTGAAGCCGAACTCCTTGGTACTTACCGTGCAGGCAAGGAGTCAACCGGAGAAGAGCTACCGGACCTATCCGGCTCCTTACCAATTCGATCAGCCTCTCGTCCTTCTGGTGAACAACAACACTGCCAGCGCCGCCGAAGTGCTTGCCGCGGCGCTCCAGGAGCATGACCGGGCGCTCGTCGCGGGGCAACCAACCTTCGGCAAGGGTGTGGTGGAGCATGTGATTGCCTTGAGCGAGAAGATGGGCTTGGCACTTACGGCCGCGCGATACGTCACCCCGTGTGGTCGCTCGCTGCAACGACCTCTTCCTGGCACGGCTCTGGCCAAGGAGGTCGGGTATAACACCGGTCAGCCCGAACAGCGTGTCCCGGACAAAGGTCGCGAGGTCACGTCGGTAGCGACTGAATCCTCCACCTTCCACACTGACGACGGCAGGCCGATCACCGCCGGCGGTGGAATCACGCCGGACGTCCCCATTTCAAGCCGCACCTCGGATCCCTGGGTGACCTTCCTGAACCAGAGAGGAGTATTTACCAGCTTCGCCTCCGAATATCTCACTCTCCGTGGCAAGGTGCCGAAATCGTTTGAGCCCGACCTCCAGGTGCTGGACGGCTTCAAAGACTTTCTCGGTCGACAGGGCGTGCGAGTGCCGGAGGAATACTGGGCCGGCGATCAGCCTTACCTCAAAGTAAGAATCAAGACAGAGCTCTTCAATCTCATATACGGACTCACTTTTGGAGATGAGGTGGAAACGCGGGCCGACCCTCAGGTGCA
>DATJKY010000037.1:0-1580 GCA_035490955.1 Terriglobia bacterium
AGCCGCGCAACACAGCTTGGCCTGAAGTTCACGTTCTGACGTTCCGCCCCATCAGGCCAAAGAGGGAGGGCTGGGCGTCAACCCAGCCCTTTCCGTTTTTCGGGCAGGTTGCACGAGACTTTTGCGGTTCCGGCTTCCGTCCACACTGGGCCTCGAAGGGCCGCGAAATTAGCCCTCGCCATCCATGGCAGGCTCCTTGGGGAGCGGCTGCACACGGATGGCGGTTTTCTCATGAAGGTACCGCTCGGAGTGAAACGCCATGAAGCGACTCCTCCTCGCTGCCGTTTGCTTTTCTTCTTTCCTCTTCCTGTTCTTGCTGACGGTGACCGAAGCCCAGAAATCCGCGCCCACTCCACAGGTCCTGGGTGTCATCTGTCTCCCCGCCCGGCCACTGGCGCTCACTGTAGCCCAC
Organism: Terriglobia bacterium; assembly: GCA_035490955.1. Classification (GTDB taxonomy): domain Bacteria; phylum Acidobacteriota; class Terriglobia; order UBA7540; family UBA7540; genus DATJKY01. Next base: position 413 of record DATJKY010000037.1, read on the forward strand.
GACCAGGGTCTCCTCAGGAAATATGCAGTCGATGTCCACGGACAGGTCGCCGCCAATTCCGACGAACTGCGCACTGGACTCGCTCTAGGCAAGTTCGACATTGCTCACGCGGCCGTTGACAATGCCGTCGCCATGAACGAAAAATCCGGAGCCGACGTCATTGTGGTCTTGGGTGGAGAAGGCTCAACCAACGAACTCATCGCTCAGCCCGACATTCACTCCGTCAAAGATCTTCGCGGGCACACCGTCATCGTCGACGCGCCCAACACCGCCTACGCCATCCAGCTAAAGAAAATTCTTCTCCTCCACGGCCTCGAACCGGACCGCGACTACCAGATCAAGCCTATCGGCGCTACCCCCGCCCGCCTCGCCGCGATGCGCGAACACAAAGAATACGCCGCTTCTATCCTTGGCCCGCCCACTTCCCTCCTCGCCAAACAGCAGGGTTTACTTTCTCTCGGCTCAACACAACAGCTCCTCGGACCCTATCAAGGTCTCAGCGCCTTCGCCTGCAAACCCTGGGCCAACGAAAACGGCGCGTTGCTCACTCGCTACATCGCCGCCTACGTCGAGGCGCAGCGCTGGATTCTCGACCCTACAAACAAAGCGCAAGTTGTCGCTCTTCTCGCCAGGGAATATAAACTCTCGAACGACCTGGCCAGCGAAGCCTACACCTCGTGGATCGTGGCTCCCGGTGGCTTCGCGAGGGACGCCGCCATCGACCTTAAGGGCTTCCGAAACGTCCTCGAATTGCGCGCTGACATCGAGCACACCTGGAAGGGACAAACACCAGGGCCCGAAAAGTACTACGATCCCGCCTACTACAACGCCGCGCTCTCCCGCCTACCCGCCCGCAAGTAACTCCGGAGGCCCTCCTCGCCGGACGCAAGCTTCAGCCCGCTGCCGTTCTCGAACCGCGACGTGCCGTCGCGCCCGAAGAGCCCCGCGCCGTGCGGCTCTGAGCGGAAGGACGAGCACGGCCATCCGCCGCCTTTGGCGCATCTTCCATTCCCAGCTTCCGCACCAGCCACGGCACAATCACTGTGCGCAAAATCACCGGATCCGGATACACCTTCACCTGCCTACCCAAATGCCCGCCCTTCGGGTTGATCCATGCTTCCTTCGGCACATCGCCGTTGCTCAGCAACAAGTAGGCATCGTCAACAGG
>DATJKY010000038.1:0-6908 GCA_035490955.1 Terriglobia bacterium
ATCTACTCGGTGGGGTCCTGCCCCTACTCCGTGGCCGTAGGCGACTTTAACGGCGACGGCAAGTCGGACTTGGTCACAGCGAACTTCAGCAGCGTTAGCATTCTGCTGGGCAAGGGCGACGGCACCTTCCAGGTGGCGGTGAACTATCCAGCGGGGGACCAGCCCAGCTCTGTAGCTGTAGGGGACTTCAACGAGGACGGAGCGCCGGATCTCGTGACGGCCAATTTCGGTAATGACGTGACTGTGCTCCTCAACACCCGAGGCACTGCGGCCCGTCTCACCAGCTCCGTAAACCCATCCTCGCTCGGCGAGCCAGTAACCTTCACTGCCGACGTGCACGTGACCGTAGCGGGAAGCCAGTTATTGGCGGGCAAGCTGACCGGCACGGTGACCTTCCGGGACGGAACCACGACGCTGGGAACGGTTCCAAGAGTTTCGCGCTACACCACCCTGACCACGTCAGGCCTCAGCAAGGGGACACACAAGATCACGGCGACTTACTCGGGTGACAGCAACTTCAACCCTGCCACGTCCGCTCCTCTCAGCCAGATGGTGCAGTAGAGTCAGCCGGGTTCGGCGGCTGGCCGGTGAGCGAGCGTACCGCGAACTCCCTTTAGGTGAGTATGGCCTCTGGGCGGAGCCAGGTCAAAAGACGGCCTAAGCAAGCCCCCAACCCTGACTTTTAGGCCGCGCTCCCTGATTCTCGCCTATTCTCGCTATCTAGCCCTTCCGGACCTCAGGCTTAAGATTGAGCTCTCTGGGCTCAGCCGCTTGCCGGAAAGCCGCAGGCTTTCCGCACAGTCTCTGCCGGCCTATGGGCCGATCCAGTTGTGACCAGAAAGTTTCACGTGGCCTCACGAACAATCAACAACTTACGTGAACTTTCTGGAGAGCAGGCGGCGGAGCCGCATTGGCCGGTGGAGAGCCTGAGAATCAAAGGCAGCGCTATGGCGCCTCCCAGTTGGGGCAGCCAGGGCCTCCCGTGGCGAGATCTGCCCAGTGTTGATTCTTGAAGTCGTAAAGCATGACACTCAGGTGGTCTGCTGGCATCGCGGCGATGTACCGCTCATCCGGCGACCAGCGAGGTGAGTAGAGGCCTTCGGACCCCGGGCAGTGTGGAGGCCTGGTGCGTTTTCATGTCGAGCACACGGACAGCGATAGCACCAAAGAAGAGGCCACTGAAGACGATCTTGGCTCGGTCGGGCGTCAGTGCGACGTCAAGATCCTCGCCCCGCGCCTGCTCGGGCGACAACCTTCAGGGGCTGAAGTCCCTGGGTATTTTCACCTTCGGCGCAGCACCGCTCCAACCTCGCTTCAACCGTGCCCTGATGCACGGAGCGAAGAACTTAAGACGCCGGGTAAGAAGGCAGCTACAACACGCCGTGTTTGTTGTACACCTGGCGGAGCGTCTTGCCTTCGTGTAGTTCTTCCCGCGAGAGGTTCTCTTTGCTTACTTTCTGCTCTGCTTTGAGCAAAGCCGTTTCTTCGACCTCTCCTGGCACAACGACAATACCATCAAAGTCCGCAAAGATCAGGTTACCTGGCTCGACGAGTACCTCACCGCACCGGATGGGGACGTCGTACGCCATCACCATGCCACGTCCTTTCGAGTCGAGGGGCCGAATGCCGGCGTAGTAAACAGGAAATCCCATTTCGATAATTTTGAGGCAGTCTCGAATTTGGCTGTCACAGACACACCCCACTGCACCGTTTCTCTTCGCAACTGTGGTCATCAGCTCTCCCCAGGGTGCGTTGGTCCCGCTGTAGTCGGTTGAGTGCACGATAACGTCGCCGGCTTTCAGAGAGTCCATCGCTTCGATCTCGAGTCCGTAAGGGTCATGTTCAGCAGCATAGTCAGTTTCCATCCAACGGATGGTCCTGGCGCGACCCACGAAGCCGCAGTTCTTCTTATCCGGCAGCAAGGGACGCAATCGTTGGTGCATAGCTTGGTGGCGATAACCCAACTCGTCCAAGATGTCACATACGGCCGCTACATAAAGTTTTTCCCTGACGAACGAGAGGATATCAGCAGCGTTATGAAACATGAGAGACACTCCCCGCGGTGCGGGCGAATGACGGATCTGTTTAAGCCGGGTAGCGCAGAGTTTGCCTTTCAAACTCTGCGGTTCGGCCTTCAAGAAAGGCTACCACTACGACGGCTACGTAATAAATGCAGCGCCAGAGCTCTTTTGATGGCCCAACAGGGGCCAACCGTCAATAGGCCCGCAGGCGCGGGATGAAACCCACGGATAAGGTCACATCCCCTCACCCCAACCCCGTCAAGAGGTTGACTTGCGGCCCTTGTCCGGCCCCGCCAGGGCCGGCATGATGTGGCGGGCTGCCGCATCCGTAGGTTTTCACCTACGGCTACTCATGGTGCTGCCCTTCGGGCAAGCGGAACGGTAATCCATATTAAGTCCATGCTCCAGGCATGGCGTGTCCAAGTTTGGCCCTCAAGAAAGGCCAGAGTTTGCCAAAGCGGAGAACTCTGCGCTTACTCCGGCTTACCCATCTTTCCGACGAGGGTGAAAACCGCCTCGTCGGGGAGATCAATTAACGCCACGCCGTCTCGCACTGGGACAGTATTCGTCTTTTGACAGTCGAGTTCACGGGTCGTCTCAAAAAGCTCCCAGTTATCCTGGTTTGCCGTTGTCTTGGGAAGCTCTATGGTGATGTGGTTGCTTCCTCCCTCTTTCACTCCGACCACCACCAGCGAGCCTGCGGAACCGCCGCGGAACCCCGAGACAGTAAGGCCCGGCGCTTCTGTGCTGGCCGCAATTCTATGCCAGCCCGGCCGTACGAAGTGATAAAGCTGCCGAGTTGCGTAGTAGCGCTTCTTGGGAGTGTAGATATGACTCGCGCTGCGAAACAAGCCGTAATAACAGAGCCGCTTAGCGCACTCCTCGTAATCGTCGAAGGCGTTAAAATAGAAGACGGCCCTGGCCCCCTGGTTCAGGGCAGCCAGAGCGCGTCGGTTGGAAGCGAGCGAAAAGTGCTTCCACTCACTCTCGAACGACTTATCTTCGTCGTGGAGATCGCCATATTCGGTGAGCCACACCGGAACTTGCGGGTACCTGCTGGCCTTCACTCGGGCTACCTGCGGACCCACTGAATCTTCTCCGTACGTGTGGAAAGTGAAGGCCCCCACTTGCTTCATCAATTCACTGTCCCTCAGAATGGGGTCGGTATAATTGTTTTTGATCAGGGCGTTGTCAGCGACGGCGAGCCTCACATCGCCCAGGCCTTCCTTTTTCAACCGCCGGGCGACTGCATCCAGGACCCTGGGCGCCTCCTCGGGATCAACGCGAGGCCCTTCGGCCGGGTAGCAATCGGTTTCGTTAAAAGGGCTGAAGTACTCAAAGTCGACATGCGCCTGGGTGCGCGCGTACACGACCATCGAGACTACTTCCTCGGCAAACTCGTCATACGTGGCGGGATTCAAGTGGCCCTGTTGTGCGGCCTCCACGCTCTTGCCGCACACCGCATGCTGAGGAGGCGGGGCCTTGTCATCCGTCATCCAATTGGGGACTGGCCCCATGAGAGCGATGACCGGTCGAAGGCCGCGCGAGTTGAGGTATCGGAGCGCGGACCACGTAGCTTCAAAAATCGGCGTGGAATACCGGTCGTTGTAGTACTCCCAATTCATCACGTTGGGATCGTCATTGTCATTCGTTTCCTCCCAGTTGCTGTAGACCAAGTAGGGGACCACGCGGAACATCGTGGCCCCAAGATCGTCAATCAGCATGTCGAACATGCCTTTCTGATCGGCCCGGAAGTAGGGTCCAGTAAAGTTGAGGCCGAACCCATCGACGACCTGGAACTGTTGCCCGGGATCCACGGTGATACGACTTGAGGCTGAGTTACCCTGAGCAAACACCGAAGAGGCCAGCAACACGCACGAACACACTTTGATGGGTATCTTTATCAACGAATCTCCGTTACCGCGAACGGCCCCGTTTCACTAGCCGGGTAGCGCAGAGTTTTGCCTTTCAAACTCTGCGGTTCTTCTTTCAACAAAAAGGCCGCAGAGTTTCCAAAACCGTGAAACTCTGCGCTACCTGCTACCGCCTCCCATACCCTTGGGATGCTCATTATAGAGCAAGCCTCGTTCGAGATTGATAAAAGTCTGGCCCTGCTGATAGTGTATCCGGGCGTATGCACATTCTCAGTCTCGAATCTCGGAGGCTCATAGGCGCGTGAAAATCATGGACGTTGAATTTCCGGACAGGCGTTCTGGTGGCTGCCTGTCTCCATCTCATTGCCGCCATTCCGAACTCCGCCTTCCTGGAATTCTCGGTGACAGAGTCTGCGCTCCGCCGTGAGCTCTTAACGGAACCTCTCAAGGTCGTGAATGGCCGCGTGGCTGTCCCGACCAAGCCGGGATTGGGAATTGAGATTAACCCGGAGACGGTACAGAAATACTCAATTCGAACCGGGATTTGATTCCCCGACCTTGTAGGGCCGACCCTTGGGTCGGCCGTGGCCGGGGCAAGCTCCCGCCCTACACCCCGACCGAGGATGAGGTGGACGATGAAACTAAAGGATCGAGTTGCTGTCATAACCGGGTCAGCTTCCGGTATCGGTCAGGCCAGCGCCCGCGAGTTTGCCAAGGAAGGTGCCATGGTCGTTCTCGCGGACCTCAACCTGGACGGCGCGCGCGAGACTGTGAAGCAGATTGAGACCGCCGGAGGCGCATCGGTTGCCGTCCAGACCGACGTCTCCGCTGCCGCCTCGGTCGAAGCCCTCGTCGAACAAACACTGCACGCCTTTGGAAGGGTTGATGTACTTTTGAACAATGCGGCGATCCAGGTCAACAAGACGGTTGAAGACACGACGGTTGAGGAATGGAATCGTGAAATTGGCACCAACCTCGGGGGTGTGTTTCTTTGTTCGAAGTTCTTCTTGCCTCATTTAAGGAAAGCAAAAGGGTGCATCGTGAACATGGCGTCGGTGAACGGCTTCTTTGTTGAGCCCACTTGCGCAGGATACTGCGCAACCAAGGGCGCGATTATCGCCTTGACCAAAGCCATGGCGATTGACCACGGCAAAGACGGTATCCGGGTCAATTGCATTTGTCCTGGGTATATCGACGCGGGATTGGCATGGGGGTATTTCGAGGCACAAGCTGATCCCGCCGAAGCCCGAAGGGCAGCCGGCAAACTCCACGCCCTGTGGCGGATCGGGCGACCAGAAGAGGTCGGCCGCGTCGCCGTATTCCTTTCGAGCGACGATGCTTCGTTCATCACCGGTTCGGCTGTGGTGGTGAGTGGTGGCTTTGGCATCGGCCTGCCGCCAGCTAGTTAGTGCTTCTTCAAATCCTCGGGCGTGTCCGTCAGCCGGCCCAGCATTTCAAACACCTTGGCTACGGCGTGGTCCACCATCTGATTGGCGGCGCCGGGCTCGATCCAGGTGGCCGTGTTAGCAGCTCCATATCCGCCGAGGGAGGCTGCGCGCAGGGTGGGGAAATACCCGAAGCTGCCATTGGCATAACCCAGGAAGAAAGCATCACGCACCGGGCAACGGTTGCGCCAGTCGATCTGAAAGTCCACAAAGGGCTCACCTGGCAGGGTCATCCAGGCAATGCGGCTATTGATGAGCACGGTGGCCACGGGTAGCTGGTACGTTTCCTGCCTCCGCCGATCGAAGGACTCGGCCGCCTTCGGTCCCCAGGAGGCAAGAAGCGCTTGGCGGAATTTCTCCGGATTCCAGCGGAGATGAAAGGGTAGGACGTCCTCGACAAAATCCAATCGGGCGTCGGGGGCTGCTTCGGTCTGGATGGTTTTCGCGACGCGCGCGGCCTCACTTCCGAGTCGCTCACCCGTCCAATCGCGCATTTTTACCGCGTCCTCGGCGAGCGGAGTGACGGCGTAGAAAGGGTTGATGTCGCCGGCGCCGCCCTGCAGGAACATGCACAGTGGCGGGCCAGCCTGTGATGCAGCAAACGCCTGCTCGACCGTCCGGATCATTACCCCCGGCCAGTCGGCAGAGTATTGCAGATTGTCGGAGCCGAAGACCACCGGATGACAAGCATAGTTCACCAGAATCGCCAACGGTTGGCCTTCGGTCGTGTCCACCCGCAGAACCGAGACGATAGGATCGATGGGCGCGGTGGGAATCATGGTTTTGTTGACTTCGAACCAGGTGACCGTCCCGTCGGGATTCACGCGTAAGCGGTTGTGACCGATGTAGGCGACGCCGTAACCTGTTCCGAGCCGTGCTTCTGCCGCGTGCTGGTGCGCCTCTTCAATAGCCTGGCTCACTTTTCCCAGCACTCCGGTCTCCCAGTCCGGGCCTTCGCGAGGCGGGTAATCATCGTCGATAGCCGGACCTGAGTGAGTGTGAGTAGCGGTAACGAGCACGTAGGTGATCCCAGATGACTTCTGTGTGTTAGCGCGGAGGCGCTCAATCCACGCGGGGGCCAAAACCCGGCCCAGATCGAGCACGACCAGAGCCAGACGTTTTTCTCCTACCTCCAGCACGAGCACGCGGGCCATGAGCGGATCGAGTATCCCGGTTGAGGTTCCCTTCCGGTTCCCGTAGCCGTACATGGAAAGGCCGGTGGGCGGTGTGATTTCCACTCGTGCCACGCCGGCCTTGAGCGTCGCTCCAGCCATGGAGACGGGCGCCAGGAGGGCGCTTCCGATGATCAATACGATCTTCAGCCTTCGCCACATGCGTCCTCCTCAGAAGAAACTCCGGTCGGCGGCTCTGACACTCTAACCGGCGGAAGCTGCGCGCTTGCGAGCGCAGCCTAGCCCCTCTTTCTTACTCTTAGGGACGCCCGTCGCCTGAGCGCAAAAAGTGTGTGTGAAAACTGCCGGTTCTGTATCATATCAGGGCGCGCCTTCACGCGTGCCGAACGCAGCGGCCTTGTGACCCAAGGCCTTTAGGCCCTGATTTTGACGCCG
>DATJKY010000039.1:0-3169 GCA_035490955.1 Terriglobia bacterium
GAGAAGTACTGCCTCCGCCACCGCCGCAGCTTGACATCAAGGCAGCCAGCACTGAGAAAGCCATGCCGGTGGCGAGTTCTCGTAAGATACGATGATACGTCGCGGCTAACCGAGCGACCAAAGGCATCATCCCTTTCTCACTTCCCCCTAATTAGTTACCCTTTAATATATATCTTGAATAAGACACGTGTCAAGCAAAATCTGGTTAGATCGTTTTTGGTCTATTGTGTCATGGCGACTTTCGCGTGGCTTCCGTATAAGCCGGTTGCCGGTTGCCGGATCTCTTGCTTTGAGCGCCCTGAGTCTGTATATCTTGTTGGGCGAGGAATCGGGGGGCTGGAACGGGAAGGCCCGGGTGAGGCACCGGGCGGACGAGAAGCTTACCAGGTTGATGAAAAGGTCCCCACCATGTCATCCCGAGCGCATTGAGGGATCTGCTTTTGCGGTGAAGAACAGAAGAAGCAGACTCCTCGCTGCGCTCGGAATGACAGGCGGGGAACCTTCAGGATTGGACAGCCTGTGGATAAGAGACAGTTTTTGAAGGCCTCGGGTGTTTTCATCGGGGGTACGATGTTGTCGCACCTTGCGCCTCGCGGGCAGCAAGCTGCCACTCGAACAAATTGGGCCGGCAACTACACCTATAGCACCGACCGGCTGGACCTTCCCAAGACCGTCGAGGAAGTTCAACTGGTTGTGAAGAGCCGCGGCCCGCTGAAAGCACTCGGCGCTCGCCATTCTTTCAATGGGATCGCTGACAGTACAGGAGAGCAAATCTCCCTGAAATATCTCGATACCATGGTGGTAGAGCCGAAGTCGCGCACGGTCACTGTCGGTGCAGGTGTGACTTACGGGCAACTTGCTCCGTATCTTGATGGCCAAGGCTACGCGCTGCACAACCTGGCCTCTCTGCCTCATATTTCCGTCGCCGGCGCGTGTGCAACCGCTACTCACGGCTCGGGGAGCAAGAATGGCAACCTGGCAACCGCTGTTTCCGCTATGGAAATTGTCATGGCTGATGGTGAGGCACTTGTTCTATCCAGGGAACGAGAGGGTGAACGGTTCCGAGGGGCTGTTGTTGCTCTCGGTGGACTGGGCGTGGTGACCAAGGTGACGCTTGACGTCCAGCCCACATTTCGGATGAGGCAAGTCGTCTACGAGAATCTGCCCATGGCTCAACTCGAAAGCCACCTCGAAGACATCTTCTCGAGCGGCTACAGCGTCAGCCTCTTCACAGATTGGCAGAACCATCGGGTGACCCAGGTATGGATAAAAAGTCGCCTCGAACAGGGGGCCTCGTCCTCCAAGTTGCAACCGCAGTTCTTTGGGGCGACGCTTGCAAGAGAAAGACTCCACCCGCTTCAAGGACATGCGGCAGAGAATTGCACCGAACAGATGGGTATACCGGGACCGTGGTATGAACGTCTGCCCCACTTCCGCATGAACTTCACGCCCAGCAGCGGTGCGGAGTTGCAAACGGAATACTTCGTGCCCCTCGACAAAGGGTACGAAGCCATTCTTGCGGTCGAACAACTTCGAGACCACGTGACACCGCATCTTCTTGTATCGGAGCTGCGCACGATTGACGCTGACGATCTTTGGATGAGTCCTTGCTACAAACAGCGATCTATGGCCATTCACTTTACGTGGAAGCCAGAATGGTCTGCGGTCAGTAAGGTGCTGCCGATGATCGAAGAAAAGTTGGCGCCTTTTAATGCTAAGCCACACTGGGCCAAGCTATTTACAATGTCACCTTCGCGGCTGAAGTCACTTTATACAAAGCTGCCCGACTATCAGGCGCTCCTTGGACACTACGATCCAGGCGCGAAATTTCGTAATGGGTTTCTGAACACTAATATTTACGGGGGCTGAGTTGTAGGAGTACGGCTTGCACTACCCTCCTGCCGTTGAGGGTGCGCGGACCTAGGGTACGGCAAGCCGTACCCTTACAGGGCCGCCGGCCGGGAGGAGACCGGAGGCCGAGATTCGGGCCAAACGCGCCATTCACGGTAAAGAGAGGGTGTCTTCATGTCAACCAAGGAAGCCGCACTGACCGAGATGCCAGAGAAGGAAGACACGAGCAGGAAGGAAGCAAGTTCGCCGCGGTATGAACTTTACATCATGCGGCACGGCATCGCCGTTGTGCGCGGCTCGCACTTCGAAGATGACTCCAAACGCCCACTCACACCGGCGGGCAAGAAAAAGATCAAGGAGATTTCGAACGGGCTAAAACGGCTGGAGGTCGTTGTGGACTGGGTCGTTTCGAGCCCCTTGGTGCGAGCAGTTGAAACGGCGGAAATCGTTGCCGAATGCCTGGCGCCGAACGTGCCCATTGATTTCTGCGACGCGCTTCGCCCGGGCGGATCGGCCGAGGCCCTTGTCACTTTCCTCGCCAGGCAACCCAACCGAAAACGCGTTCTCGTTACCGGCCACGAACCGGATTTGAGTCTGTTGGCTGCACGCCTGATCGGAGCGGGTCGCCACGCCAACTTGGCCTTTAAGAAAGGCGGATGCTGCCTCGTGGAGTTTGATCAGATGCCCCCCAAGTCTCCTGCCCAGCTCATCTGGTGGGCCACACCTCGTCTTCTCCGAAAGGTGGGCTAGATTTCAACCCAGGGGAGTTCCGAATCAGGCTCGGAATAACTGCCAAGGTGCGAAGCGCCAACGCACCACAGCCCCGGAGCAACGCCCAGAGTAGTCGACCTTCGGATTCCAGAATAAGTTTCCCTGCCTCACACCCAAACCGCTTGAAGGTGTGAAAAAATCGCTATCCACCGGCCAATGCGGCTCCAAAGAGTTTAATTTAATCTTGAACCTGAGGCCCGGAAGGGCTGAGCCCTTCCCTCGAGTTTCTACATTCTCAGCCCTCTCCCTCAGGGGCCCCAAGGGAGAGGGCTCTGGAGTTTCTACATTTGACGGTCCTGGTAGATGGCCTCTCAGGCCCGGAGGGCCGATAGAGAATAGCCCACGGCGTGAGCCGTGTGGGGACGAAGAGTTGGGTTAAGATGGTGCCAGCCCCGGAGGGGCGACAGACGATGGCTCACACCTTTGCCAACCTGCTCACCCCTGTCCTCTTTTCCACCAAGGACCGCCAGCCACTCCTCACACCCCACCTCCGCACGGACTTGCTCGCTTATCTGGGAGGGATCGTCCGCAATATCCACGGTAAGCT
>DATJKY010000040.1:0-7273 GCA_035490955.1 Terriglobia bacterium
GCCAGGAACACCATCAGCCCAAGGTGACGGTCGATCGGGGATTGCTCAGGCAGGTAAAGCGCTAGCTCCTCGATCGGCTCGAAGGCATCCGGGGCGGTCGCGTCGGTCTCGTGCTGGGCAACGCTTGAGGGCATTAGGAACAGTTATCAGTCGTCAGTTCTCACGGCGGCGGGTAAACCTGCACATCGACAGTTTGCCTCAGTAGCAAAAATCGGCCGCTAGGCCGTATCGCAAGCTTCCGCTCGCGGAGTGGCCGTAAACAGCATAAGTCTGTGGCGGAGTCAAGAAAGAGTGCCAATCGGCTTCAGCCCTCAGAGCACAAACTGTATACAGTCGTGCACACACGTACCTTCATTACCGAGGCAACTCAGACATGCAGCGCCCGTAAATTGCTACGAACACCTTTCATCGAGCAAGAAGGGTGCCTAACCTGGGAAAGAGTGAGCTCCGCGCCTTCGCTGCTCTAGATTCTGCGGACATCGCGGGGCGTCGAGCCACTCGGACGAGTCGGAGCCAGATGATTGGCCCACAAAGTGCCTGCGCCAATAGGGACACCCGCAATTAGACTTCCTTGGGGGACGGAAGGTATTAGCCTCGCTGCACAACTCGCGAGAAAGGAGACGGCGGGCTGCCACTCGACCCGGTCGAAACCGTCGGAGAAGATCGAGGTCTCCGTGGTGATTCCCTGCCTCAACGAGGCTCAATCGATCGGGGCCTGCATTGAAAGCGCCCTCACGGCTTTCATGCGAGCCCGAATTCGCGGCGAAGTGGTGGTGGCGGACAATGGCTCGACCGATGGCTCGCAGGAAATCGCAAAGCTGCATGGCGCCCGGGTGGTGCACGCGCTGCTCAAGGGTTACGGTAGCGCTTTGCGCAAGGGAATGGAAGAGGCTAATGGTGAATTCATCATCTTAGGCGATGCCGATGGCAGCCACGACTTTTCGGAGATACCACGCTTTGTTGCCAAGTGGCGCGAGGGCTACGAGTTTGTGGTGGGGAATCGCTTCCAAGGCCAGATCAAGGCTGGCGCCATGTCATGGCATCACAGGCACATCGGCACACCGGTGCTTTCCCTCCTGCTAAACCTCTTCTTCGGGGCGGGCATTGGCGACGTTAACTGTGGCATGCGTGGCCTGACCAGAGACCTCTCCCAGCGCCTCGACCTCCGAACTACGGGCATGGAGTTTGCCTCGGAGTCGCTGATCAAAGCCGCCAAGCTCCAGGCCCGACTCGCCGAGGTTCCGATTACGATGTGGCCCGACTGCCGAGACCGGCCGCCCCACCTTCGAACGTTCCGCGACGGCTGGCGGCACCTCCAGTTCATCCTGCTCTATGCCCCCAACTGGCTGTTTCTGCTTCCCGGGGCGTTCTTGGTGACCTCCGGCATTGGCCTTGTGCTGTGGCTGCTGCCCGGCCTGCGCACGGCGGGAAAAGTGGGCCTTGACATTCACACCATGGCCCTCGCCATGATGCTGGCGCTCGTGGGAATTCACATCATCTCCATCGGCCTTTTCGTGAAGGTCTTCTGCTACACCGAAAAACTGGCGCCCAATCAAAAGAGCCTCGCGCGCTGGTTGAAGCGCGTCCAGCTGGAGCACGGTCTGCTGCTTGGAGCTGTCCTAGCGACCGCTGGCTTTGCCGGAGACTTCTTTGTGTTCGCGCAATGGGCCGCCGGCGGCTTTGGTCAACTGGGCGCCGTTCGGATGGTATTTTTCTGCTCGCTTTCGCTGTTCGTCGGTGTCGAGGTGCTCTTTTCTTCAGTTTTTCTCAGCATGCTGGGAATAAGCCGGGATACTTACATCGGGGAGTAACGCACATGAAAACTGCGCTCCGGAAATTGCCCTGATCGAGCTCCTCAAGAAATGAGAGGTAGGCCGCAACAAATATGAGTTCCTGCTTGAAGACTAGCCCTGAAAAAGGGTCGGGAAGTGCGCGCCGGACGAGCTCCCAAGCAGCACAGCCCGGTCAGGCGCAAGCGTCGGTCGTTATTCCTTGTGTCAACGAGGCGCCGTCGATCGCACTCTGCATTGACAAACCGTTGGCAGAGAAGATCTTTGTAGTGATCCCGGCCTACCAGGCCGCCTTGACGATCGAAGACGTGTTTCAGCGGCTTGGGCACGAATTAAGGGCAAAGGATATCACCTACGTCGTGGTGGAAGATGGTTGCACGGACGGCACCGTGAATGTGGTCCGCAGGATTCAAGCCGGACGCAGGGACGTCCGACTCATCGAGCATGGGAAGAACCGCGGGTATGCCCAGGCCCAGAAAACAGGGTTCACTGCCGCCTTGGAGGCTGGAGCTGACATTATTGTGTTGTTGCACGCCGACGGACAATATGCACCAGAGATGCTCCCGACGTTGCTTGCACCGTTGGAGCGCGACGAAGCGGACTTGGTACAGGGTTCGCGGATGGTGAATCGGCGGGACGCGCTGAAGGGCGGTATGCCGCTCGCACGCTGGCTCGGCAATGTGTTTCTCAGCACACTGGAAAACTGGGTGTATGGGCTGAAGATGGCCGAGTACCACAGCGGGTACATGCTTTACAAACGCCGAGTGCTCACGTCAATTCCATTCCACCAGCTAAGCAACACGTTTCATTTCGACGGGGAGATGTTGTTCATGGCCGCCAAACGGGGCATGCGCATCAAGGAAATTGCCATCCCCACCCGCTACGCAGACGAAAAATCACACCTGAATCCTATCACGTACGGATTCAATGTGCTACGGATCATGTGGAAATATGTGCGGGGGCATTACGATTTCTGAGCAACATGCCTGGAGAGGTCCCCGCAAGGCTGCCGTCTCAGATGCCACGATCGTTTCCTGTCAGGCTTTCTGCCAACTGGGCGGCAGATTTCGCGCAATCTCCAGGGCACCGAAATCCCTGGCCTGACGTGCGCCCGCCTGCCGCACCCAGTCCGTCATGCGCCGCAAGCCTTCTTCCAAGCTGACCTGTGGACTGTAGCCAAACACGTGGGCAGCCTTTGCGTGGTCTGAATAGGCGTGTTTCACCTCAGTGCGCGCGGGCAAGTATTGTGAGCGAAATTCCACCCCCATCGCGGTGCAGACGGCGCGGGCCAGCTCGTTGACTGTGTAAGGCTGCTCAGCACCGATGTTGAAGACCTCGTTATACGCACCCGGCACCTTCACGGAGCGCGCGATGATCGGCGCCACATCTCGGACGTAACTGAAGGCCCTCGTTTGCTCGCCGTCCCCGAACACCGGCAGCGGTTGGTTTTGCAAGATATTATTCATAAAGATTCCCACTACGTTGCGGTACTTGTCGCCGATGTTCTGCCTTTCACCGTACACGTTGTGCGGTCGGAACACGATGTAACGCAATCCGAACAACTCGTGCGCCGCGCGCAGATCCAGTTCCGTGGCATACTTGGAGATTCCATACGGGTCCTCCGGTTGCGGGATGAGGTCCTCAGTCATCGGCAACTGACTGCGTCCGTACACCGCTATCGAGGAGGTAAAGACAAAGCACTGGACGGCGTGGTTCACCGCCGCATTAATCAGGTTGACGCTGCCCAGCAGGTTGTTCTCATAATTGAACCGGCGAATGAAATGACTCAGGCCTTCCGCCGCGTAGGCTGCGAGATGAAATACGTAGTCGAAACATTGCTCTGTGAAGAGCCGGGCGATCAATGGCGCATCGGTTACGCTGCCTTGAATGAATCGAGCCCGTTTGTCCACGTTGTCGCCAAACCCGCCTGACAAATCATCCAACGCGACCACCGCACATCCCAGGCGGAGCAGTTCGTCCACCACGTGGGAACCGATGAATCCCGCGGCTCCGGTCACCAATGCCTTCTGATTACGCATCACTGCGCTCATCTTTCTCGCCCTCAAACGAAAAGATTCTTCACAGCAGTCGTTTCAAGGCTTTCTCTTTTCGAGCACACTAAGGTAGTAGTTGGTCGTTCCGAGTCTTTCCCAACTTACGTCTCGGGCGGAAGCCCGTGGCTGTCCAAGTGTCAAGATTGCCTTTGCGCCGGTTCTCGCGAGAGCTTGGATCACGCGCAACTGGGTTGGGGGGGCCGCCGTCCAAAAGCCCTCCGCTCGAGGCACTTCAGCAATGACTTGGGTTTTGGCCAAGCGCGGAACGAACGTACCACCCAACGCGCCCTTTTCCCATTCCTCATCCCAGATGAGGGCGAGTTTATCTCCCGGTCTGATTCCTTCTTCATGGAGCGCGCTGGCGGCTTTCCAGTACACTGGGTCGGCGTTCGTGGCGTCCGCCAAATTGCGTGCAATCGACCAGACGGCCGAGAAGCCGGTCGTTAATGCAACGATGACGACTACGCTTGCAATAAGTCTCCTCGACCCGCGCGACGGCGGGAGCCGGACGCCGGAAAAGGCGGCCAACCAGAGCAGCAGCACAAATTCAGCAATATAGCGGAGTTCCGTGTACACGAGCGCGTATAGGCCGAGAGTCGAAAGCGCGGGAGCCAACAGCGGCCAATTTGTTGCCGCGCACTTGACGCACACCGAGGGCCGAGGGGCTACTAGATAAAGTGCGAGTAGGCCAGTAGTGACGTTGAGCTGCATAAAGAGACCGAAGAATACCGCGCAATAGACGATCAACGCGGATGTTAGGGCTCGCACCTCTCCGCTAATATTGAACAAAGGCTCGATGCCCTCGTGCCAATACGGTGGGTCGTACCAGGGTGGATATGTGCCTCCGATCGGCTCTGCAAACTCGTAAGCGGCAGGCGTTTCAAGGATTCTCCTAGCCGGATGCCTGAGGGCGCTATCCTTTGGAAACAACGGTTTAACACCGTCAACGAAGAATTCATAAACCAGCTTGCCACTTTCTCCGAACGTCAGGTGGCCCCTGGCTCGAGAGAGCATGACAAGGAATGGGCCTGCGATGGCGCAAAAGATCACCGCTGAGACGAAAATCCTCGGGGCCACCTTTCTGACCTCGCCAAATGGCGATAGCGCCACCACCAGAAACACGAAGGCGAGCGGAAACATTATCGCCTTCGCCAAGTAACCAGAGCCAAGCACCGCCCCCAGGAGGACGAACGTGCGCCTTGTGGCAGCGCCGGTCCGGATTCGCAGAATGAGACCGCTGGCGAGGTAGACAAAGCCGGCCACACACATGTCCGGCGTGACAACTCTGATGCCAATGAGAATCAGAGACGTCCAGATAAAGAGAGTATAGCCGAGGGTCCACCAAGCCCATTCCGGCAGCCCGACCTGATCTTCAGCGGTGAGGTCTTTGGCTGATTGTCTGCGATACCGGATGAAGCTGCACAGAAGAAACTCAAAGCATCCCACCGTCGCCACGTAAATCAGCAGGTTGGCCAGATGAACTACCGGGTACTCCCAATAGGCCGATGGCTTCAACACCTTCAAGAAGAGGCCAAGGATCCAGGAATACAAAGGGCTCCAGTAGGCATTGATAGCCATGTGCCAGTCGGCGCGCCACCAGGCATCTCCCATATCCAGATATGACACGCCATCCGGATTCATGGTGAAGCGCGTAGCCCAGGCGTCCGCTGCGCCCAGAGCTATGGCTGAGCACGAGAAGAAGATTCTCAGCCGTTTGTGTCCGAGATTTTCGCGTGGCATTGCAAAATGTTCTACCGGCCGCTGATAAGTTGAAGCTCGTCAGGGAAGCGTGACAGCCTCGGAGGCTTCTCATCCGCTTCGAGCAGCCAGAGACTCCGGTCTCTGAAATAATGGATCAGGTTCCAGTTTTCGGCCGGACTCAGTTCCCGTGCCCAAACCACGTTTGAGGCGTCGATATCGGCCTGGTTGTAAACCCACTCAGCAAATGGAATGCGATCTGGCTTGTAGCGCACCAGCACGAGGTGGCGCCCTGGAAAGCGCTGTAACTCCGCCAGAATGCTGGCGCGTCCGAAGCTTTGGGGGCTCGCCTGATACCACGCTGGGGAGTATGGATCGTTAAGGGGTATATGGAGCCGCGGGGCGGCACCGCGCGACAAAAACGTGATGACGCAGATCGCCGGGATAGCCCAAGTGAGGACCGATCCGGTCGGCTTACCCCGCCACCGCCAGGCCCGTAGGGGCCGCATAGCCAGGAGTACGAGCGCAATCATCAGGCCCGCAGCCGGCGAAGCGTAATGCGGCTCAAGATATGTCTCAACTGCCAAGCCGGCCAGTAGCGTTCCGCACGTCAGCAGCAGAAAGCCCGTTCGCTTACTGATCTCTCGCAAGCGGAACCCAGCCGGCAACGTCAAAACCAGCATCAAGAACGGCAGCGTTAAGATTGGGCCCAGGTAAAAGGCCCATAGGCGAAAAGCTTTCAACAGCAACCCAATCGGAGAGCGGGAAATTCTATACATCTGAGGCAATCGGTTGACGTACATATCCCGCATGATCTCGTTGTGATATACCGGCTGCGGCCGCGGAGATTTCCAAATGAAATATGGCGCAACGCCGTACGTCTCGTCCTCAACCTGGTACGCCATACGGAGTGGATTTCCCGTGAGACGCCAGCAGTAGTAGCCGATCCCGACACCCGTGATGGCCAGCAGCACGCACAGGGGCACGATCACACGACGCAGCAGCACCCCGACCGGCGGTTTGTGCTTACCTAGGATCCAGGCAAGAAGCGCCACGGCTACTGGCAGGCTGAAGACGAGTCCCTCGTAAGGCCGGTTGTTGGCAAGAATCGCCAGGCCCAGCGCCATCCACAAGGCGTCGCGCAGGCGTTGTGAGCGCTTGATGCGGGGGAGCGCCCCCAGCACCAGCGCTCCACCAATGGCTCCGGCCGCACCTCCCCAGTAGCTGTTGGCCCAGTAGCCGAAGATGCCGAAGCGCAAAATCGCCAGCAAGCCGCCTAGCAGGGCCCAAGCCCGTGGCAGCCAGCCCTGAAGCATCCAGCAGATCGCGGCGCACATCACAGCCACGCTGAACCAAACGCCCCAGAAGGGATGGCCGCCGATCACCTTGCCGGCGGCTAGAATCAGGCCCGTTGCCGGCTGAGCGATGCACTGATAGCTCGGCTTCTGGATGACGCCGAAGGTCTCGAAATGCACCCACATCGGATGAGTAGGATTGGTGAGGCGCCCGTGAGCATAAGTGTCGGCTGCAAGCAAATAGCAGAAGTCGTCATGAACCACGGGCTCAGGAATCGGCAGAATGGGGAGGAAGCCGGCGCGCAAGCCTAGCGCAGTCAACCCGACAACCACCACGGCCAGCCCTCGTCTTCGCGCCAGCCGGGTGAAAGCACGTTCCATGGGTACGAAGAGGCGCGACCCTGCGGCGGGAAAAGCGAAGGCGACGATTACCGCC
>DATJKY010000041.1:0-8020 GCA_035490955.1 Terriglobia bacterium
TGCATGCGCACCGCGCTCCAGAGCTTCGAGCGCCGGGGCGGGAGAGGGATCTGCTTCTTCCGTTCTTCACCCCAAAAGCAGATTCCTCGTCGGTCGCGGCGGCGACCTCCTCGGAATGACAGGATCGGCTACGGCGCGGCCCTACTGGAAAAAACGACTGACGCGCGGCTTTGGAGAGGGGGGCGAGGGCTGTGGTCCACTTTTTCCTGCTCGGTGGTAGACGTTGGTTCACGCTCAAGACGATTCGGGTTTCGCGATCGGCAAGCCGGTGATCCGCAACCCGGCGGTGTGGGCGCGATGCTTGATGTTGAGAGTGATCAGGAGGGCGGTGATGTGCTCCACGATGCGCGCGTTCTCCAGGTTTCCGCCGTCGATGGCGCGAACACCCGGGATCCTTTCAGCCAACTCAGCAGCCACCTGTCGCGCTCTGGGGTCGTCGGCGCACACGATAACGTCGCAGTCCATGGGCCCGTCTCCACCCAGCAACTCCGCCGACAGGTTCTGAAACGCCGCCGCAACGGCCACGCCTTGGGGTGCGAGTTCGGCGGCTTGCTGGGCAGCACAGCCCTGCCAAACGCCTAACGTGCGCGTCGCCCGGCCGCCGACGCTCGCAGCAAGCGGCACCGTAGCATCGATTAGGATTGTGTTCGTCTTGAAGACCGGCTTGAGCTTCTTGAGCAGTGACGCATGTCCTTCAAAGGGCACGGCGAGGACGACTACGTCGGCAGACCCCACAGCGGAGGCATTGTCAGCGCCGGTCAGGGGATAAGGGTGTTCAAGGCCCAAGAGCGGGGCTGCGGACCGTACTCTTTCCAGGATTTGGCCGGCGCAGGTTTGGGCGCGCTCGGCATCGCGCGAGCCGATGATCACCGTCTCGCCGGCGCGCACCCATCGCAGCGCGAGGCCCGAGCCCAGCGGGCCGGTTCCGCCTAAGATGGCTATCTTGCGACTCATACGTCTTCCCTCCCCCGCCGACGGCTGGCGCAGACCTTCAGGCCTGCGTTGTTTGCTTACGTGACGCAGGATCGCAGACCTAAACCTAAAGGTCTGCGCCAGCCCTATTTCGCCCTGTCCTGTCTACTGTTCTACCGTCTGCTGTCTACTGCCTACTACCGAAACAGGTCGCGCGCCGCCGGCCGAATGATTTGCCTTGCCTGCCCACGTCCGCGCTGGTAAGGGAATCCGCGGATAACGCAGACTGGCTGGCGGGAAAGCTTGCCGCAGGCAAGGCCCGAAACGCAAGCGAGTTCGTCAACGACAGCTTCCAGCGTGCTATGCAGGCGGTAGCCGTAGGGGTCGCGTCGGCCGCAAAAGTCACGGAAAACGCGCATCCCAGCCGCGCCAATGGCGACCTCCGTCAGCCCCTCGCGCCATGGGCGCCCGAAGCTGTCGGTCACAATGACGGGAATGTGCAACCCGGTCTTCTTCTTGATCGCTTTGTGCAGCTCCGACGCCGACCGGTCGGGGTCGGGTGGCAACAAAGCTGCGCTGCTGCCCCCGTCGACGTTCGACAAGTCCACCCCGCTATTAGCGCACACGAGACCGTGCTGCGTCTCGGTGATCAGCACGCCCTGCCGCTTGCGCACCATCCGCTTGCTCTCGGCCAGGGCGAGTTCGACCACCCGCGGGTCGTACCCGTAGCCTCGCGCCCAACGCCGCGCCTGCCTTGATGGGCGAACATTTGAAAGAGAGACGACGTGGCCTTCGGCTTTGGAAACGACTTTGTGAGTGACCACCAGGATATCTCCTGCCAGCAGCGGGCGCTTTTGCCGTTCGAGCGCCGTCAGGATAACCTCTGCCAACGAATCTCCCGGTCGAATTTCGCCGATACCTCCCACTGGAAAGGCATGCAGTTCCATTTTTCACCACAGAGACACAGAGAAAGCAAAACCGGACTAGGAATATGAATGAGCGACCTGCCTTAATTGCCGACAAGCAGCGAGTCTCATGCGTTTCTTGAGTCCGTGTGAAAACGTCGGCTCGGGCGAAGCGGCTTTGCCGCCCGCTGGAGGAGGCGGTTTTCACACAGATTCTTCTTGCCCAGCCGTTCTATTCTCGTGGTTCTCCATGTCTCGACGCCTCTCTGGTGAAGTATCTGGCTTTTATCACACCTTCCAGCCGCTGGCGAACACGCCATTCGCCCAGCAGTTTCTGCGTCCGAGTTCGGGTTTCGGCGGCGATTAGCAAGGCGAGGTCCGCGGGCGTATCAACATCCAGTTCAACACCCGGCAGGCGCAAAACCACGCATGGGTAGCCCGCGGCCCGCGCGGCTCGGAGGTGTGGCTGAAAGCTGTATTCTCCGAAGGTCAGTGGAAACAAACCGGCCGGCTTGCGCCACGCTGCATTCGTGCCCCTCTCGTCCGTTGCCGGTACCAACACCGAGCCTGCCGGGCCGTTGGGGGCAGCGGCGAGAATGGCCTGCAACTCACCGGGCTCGACCAGCGGGATATCGCCGGGAATTACCAGCGTGTACGGTGCGCCCCGCGCCTCGCAGACGCGCGTGCCCAGGGCGATGGCCTCGGTCTCGCCTTCATTCCTCGGATCCTCGATGACCTCGAAGGAGAAACTCCGCGCCAGCCGCCGGGCCGAAGCGGCACCCGTGACCAAGGCTACCGGGGGCCGTTGTGTCCATGAGTGTAGGGCTTGCAGAACATCTTCCAGCATCGCCTGGGCAAGCTTGCGGCGCTCAGAGCTGTCCAGCACCGACGCGAGCCGTTGCTTGGCATTGGCAAAGTTCTTGACGGGAAGCAGGAGCATAGAAAAACAGGAGTCAGAAGTCAGGAGTCAGCAGTCAAAAGAACGAGGCATTGTCCTTGTCTGTCCGGTCCTTTGGTCATCGGGCAAGGGCGCTGTACCGGTCATACCGAAAACGACCACAGTCAAAACACTTCATCATTTATTGTTCCGCGTTCATTGGTGTTCAAGAAGGGAGCTTCTCCACTGCTCGCGCCGCCACTAGTGTTGCCCTGGCAAGCTCCTCTTTGTCACTTGAACTCTGCATGATCGTGTTTGTTGCAGACACTGCGATACCCAGCGATTCAACGCCAGGGACTCCTCCGGCGTCCCTCTCGTCGATGATTAGCGCATCCAGGAAGTCAGCGTAGCCACGAGCCACACCATCGACCGAAACAGGAAGGCCCTGGGACTGCATCAGCTTTCCCGCAGGGCCTGAGAACGCGGCGCCGCCTACGATAGGACTCACCGCTACCACAGGGGCCGGAGTCTCCCTCAGTCCCTCCCGGATGCCGGGCACGGCCAGGATAGGTCCGATGCTGGTTACGGGATTGCTCGGCGCGATCAGCACGGCGTTAGCCATGTGGATCGCTTCCAGTACCCCGGCGGCCGGGCGGGCCGTCTCCGAGCCGTTGAACCTCACGCCCGTGGCTTCGGGCTCCCATCGTTCACGAACGAAGTACTCCTGGAAGCTCAACTCGCCGGCGGGTGTGATCACCCGGGTCTCCACGATGGCGTCGGTCATGGGAAGCACGCGGGACGCAATGCCGAGACAGCGCGTGATCATTTCGGTGGCCTCGGTCAGGGTTTTGCCTTGCCTAAGGAACTGGGTCCGCACCAGGTGCACCGCGAGGTCACGGTCGCCCAGTTGGAACCAGGCTGGGGCGCCGAGCCTCGAGATAGCTTGCAGGCAATGGAAGGTGTCGCCCTCAACGCCCCAGCCGCGCTCGCGGCTCAGCAGACCGGCCATCGCATAGGTGATGGAGTCGAGGTCCGGAGATACATGCAAGCCCCACCAAATCAGATCGTCGCCGGTGTTGACCACCGTCGTTATTTGGTCGGCCGGCACGACCTGTTCCAGGCCCTGTACAAATTTGGCTCCGCCCGTGCCGCCGGTCAGCACAACGATCATTTTGTACTGGCCCTTCTGTGAACGAATTCCCCTGCCATCACCCCTGAAAGATTCGTATCCAGCACCAACGCGAATTGGTCCTCGCTAACGAAGCGAAGCCCCAGGCATCCTTCATAAAACGACCTCGCCCTTCGTGGCGTCTTGGGTGAGACGAAAGCATGAAAAGATGATCGGGATTGAAAGATGCAGGATGCGATTTCGACGCCGCATCTTACCTACCAATTGTCGTGCGGAAAGGTAAAGGAATCCTGGCGCAGCTAGACCCCAGTAATTCCAATCCCGGAAAGAGCGCCCCGAAGCCCCTCTTCCCTACCCTAACGAGCGCCGGCACTGTGCCGCGAAGGCCTTCGCCGGACCAGAAACTGGAGACTGGTCTTGAAGGACAGAAGCGAAGCGATTTTCGAGAAATATAGATCAAATGCCCCGTACCTACGATCAAGGATTCGGCGGGACTTGATACCAATGGAGAAATCCAAAGTGGTGGGTGCGTAGGGCTACACGATCTTCCGCTCGCAGGTTGTCTTCCATTATCGTGAAAGCCTCCCTTTCAGCCTGATCCGACTCGGCAGGCCGGTTCATTTTTTCGAGGAGTGTAGCATAGCTTCGCAGGGCCGCAGCGAGTTCGCAATGGTGGGAGCCCAAAGCCTCACGATAGACACTAATTGCACGCCGCTCAAATGACTCGGCTTGCGGATACTTGCCCTCTGCCGCAAAAAGCAACCCCAAATCGTCCAGCGTCGCTGCCACGGCTGGATGTTGCGGTCCCAATGCGTTCTCCTGGATTGTCAAGGAGCGCTTCAAGAAGGAGTCGGCTTTGGAGTACCGGCCTTGATGCTGGTAAAGTTCGGCAAGGTGAACGAGGCTGGCGGCAACGTCCGGATGATTGGGGCCGCTCACCTTTTCGCGAATAGCCAGAGAACTCTCCAGCAGAGGCTCCGCTTCCGCGTACCGGCCTTGAGCCATCATGTAAAAGACCCCTAGGTGGTCAAGGCTGCTTGCCACGATCGGATGCTCGGGGCCCAGCCAGACTTTTTCCATGACCAGCGCTCGCCGCTCTGCTTCCTCTGCGCGGTCATATTTGCCCTGCGCAGCGTAGACTTGTGCTATCGCGTCCAAGGTCTGCCACAACCGTCGATCGCTCAGCTCGAAGCTTTTGGCCTGATCGGCTGCCTTGTTGAAGTAGTTTTCGGCAGCAGCGAAATTACATTGCTCGTATGCCGCTTCGCCGGCGCTCATGGCTGTTTTCCAGCGTCGATCGCTCGCGATTGCTGACGCAACAGTTAAAGTGACGGCAAGCACGACCAACCTGGTGGCAATACGCGTTTTACCGTGGCGAAAAGGATGCGGTCCGAAGCGCAGAAGCAGGCAACGAATAGGGAACACCGCGACAGGTTAGCACAACCTAGCTTCAGAAAGCACTGACCTTCGCTACCGGCCGGCTTCAGTAACCTACGGTCAGGAAAACTCTGACCGTGGCTACCGGGAACCGAGCCTTAGCGCCGGTCTCCCTTCTGATTCTGCAAGAACGTCGTGAGCGCCTGGAGTTGCTCATTCGTGAGGTTGCTGAACGCCGGCATTACCGAGCCGTGGACATAATCCGAGGGATCCTTGAAGTGTCCGATCAGCCACTCGTTGGTGCGGCCACGGGAGCCCTCGACAGTAAGATCGGGCCCCACGGCTCCACCCTCGCCATTGAGCTGATGGCACATGAAGCAGCCTTCTTGCTTGTAGAGTGTCTTTCCGTATTTGATCGAATCAGCCTTGACCAGTTCGCTGGTTGGTGGGGTCTGTTTCGGACCTGCCGACGCAGCAGTGGCAGCGTTAAGGCGCGGAAGGCTGTGGATGAACCGCGCCAGCTTCCAACCATCAGCTTCCGAGAGGCTGGACTGCCAGGAAGGCATGCCAGTGAGACGAACGCCGTTCTGAATGATCCAAAGCAGTTCGGCATCACTCCAATGCTGCACGTGCGGTGAGGTCATGTCCATGGCGGGCGGGTACATATTGCGGCCCAGTTCGGTGCCGCCACGGCCGTCGCCACCATGGCAGACGGCACAGGATTGGACAAAGACCAATCGTCCTTGCTCTACCACCGCCTGGGTGTC
Organism: Terriglobia bacterium; assembly: GCA_035490955.1. Taxonomy (GTDB): domain Bacteria; phylum Acidobacteriota; class Terriglobia; order UBA7540; family UBA7540; genus DATJKY01. Next base: position 5,968 of record DATJKY010000041.1, read on the forward strand.
GGGGACGGGGTTTTTCTTGTGTTCCGCCTCGACCGGAATAACCAAGTTCTTCGCCACGTTCGCAAGCGTGGTTTCAGTCTTCGAAGGGTGGGCGTGGGCCGTACAGCCTAACATGAAAGCAGCCAGCGCCACGATCAACGCTCCAAGCGTTAGCCTGTGTTTGTCCATGACAAGCACCTCTTTCTTTGCCACCATCGACCGCGGGATTCCCGCTGGCCATGAATCAGCTCACGCCGCACTCCAGGCCAAAACTCCCTGCTCTTCTCTCAAGAACGTCAGCTTGGAGCGGGTGGGACCGTAATCGACAACAATCAAGTCTCCGCGACCGACCTGACCGGTGGCGATTAGGTTTGCCAGAGGAAACACCAGGTGCCTTTCAATCGACCGCTTCAAGTGCCGTGCCCCATACTGCGTGTCCGTCCCCTCCCGCAGCAGGAAGTCGCGAGCGCTCGGCGTGCACCTGAACACAAACTGCCGCATGCCGGTCGAGAACAGGATTCGCTCCTGCACTCGCCGCAGCTCGATGTCCAGGATTTGTTGCAGGTGTTCCTGCTTCAGTGTCCGGAACACGATCACCTTGTCGATACGGTTCATAAACTCAGGCGAGAACTTGCGTCCGGCCGCTTCCTTTGCCGTTCGATAGATCTTGCGGTCGAGGTCCTCCTCGTGCTCACGAGGCCGCAAAGAGAATCCCATCCCGCCCGTCATCACCTGGGACATCTCTTGCGAGCCGAGGTTGGAGCTGAGGAAAATCAGGGCGTGGGAGAAGTCCACTCGCCGGTTGTCCCCCAAGGTCAACGTGCCTTTGTCGAGGATGCCCAACAAGAGTCGCCAAAGGGCATCACTGGCCTTCTCGATCTCATCAAATAGTACAAGAGAAAGCTTCTGCTTATCCGTGTGGTGCTGATCGAGAATCTCCTGAGTGAACAGGGGCGCTGTTTCGCGGTGGCCCAGGTAACCGGGCGGCGAGCCCACCAGCTTGGCAGTCTCATGACTGTGTTGGAATTCCGCGCAGTCCACCTTGACGACGCCGCGGGGATCCCCGAACAACACCTCGGCGGTCGCCTCCACCAGCCGCGTCTTGCCCGACCCTGTAGGCCCGAGCAACAACAGGTTGACGAGGGGCCGGCCCGGTGCCGAGAGTCCAGCGCGGTAAACCTGATAAACCCGGGCTAACTGCCGCACCGCTCGCTCCTGGCCGATCACCCGCTGCCGCAGGGCTCTTTCAAACTCTTCCACCTCCGGGCTGTGCAGCGAGGGATCGAGGACCGTTTGCTTTCCGCGTCTGGGACCCACCTGCGCGAGCCCTTCAGGATGTAGACCCTGCCGCACGGGCGAAGGTGCATCGTTACACGTGTCGCCTAGCGGCCTGTTGTGTGGTCCTATCCGGCCTCCCACAGCTGCTAGTCTTCCTTCTGATGACCCACAAGCGCTGCCCTCATTCTCCGTAGCACTGACCGGCTCTCGCATAGTTCTGCCTTCTTTCTGGCCCACCGCGTCTCCATACGCGGTCCGCAGTCAGCATCCGCTTCGGTGCCAGCTTCAATCGCATGCTTAGACGCACAGCGTCGCTAATGAATTTGTCAAAAGAAGGTGAAAAGATTGGCTTACCAATCATGCATGACCTGTGCCGACCCCTTCACCTGGCTCTCCCGCGACTGCGGGATCGCCCCCTCTCCCCCAAAGGGGCGAGGGAATTGTCAAACAGGCGTCGGGGGATGGACACAGCGAGAAACAAGAGCGTGTCAAGAGTATGAGCGAGATGCGCTGACGGCCAGCGCTGGAGCGGAGAGGCCCCGAGTCCGCGGCTTCGGGAGCGCCAATCTCTTCCTTCCCAAGGGCCTCCGGTTTCTTCAATACAAACGTGAAGGCAAGGCGCTGGAGCTGTGGTGGGTTTTTACTGTTCTGCAGTAGACCTGTCCATTGTCGAGACTCAGTCACTATCCTGAAGTATTTGTCGCTTAACGGCTGCTTCCAGTGTCTCCTCCTGGGCACCTTAACCGGAGTGAGTCAAGGGGAAAATCGAGGAAAGCAGCAGTGTTACAAAACCGTT
>DATJKY010000042.1:0-8215 GCA_035490955.1 Terriglobia bacterium
AACATCCCAGTGCTGGTCGATGGAGCCCAGGCCGTACCGCATCTCAAGGTGGACGTCCAGGCTCTGGATTGTGACTTCTACGTTTTCTCCGGTCACAAGGTGTACGGACCGACCGGCATCGGCGTTCTGTATGGCAAATCCGCCCTACTGGATGCCATGCCTCCGTACCAGGGCGGCGGTGACATGATCAGTTCGGTGACCTTCGAGAAGACCGTCTACAACAAGCTGCCCTACAAATTTGAAGCCGGCACGCCCCATGTCGCGGGTGCCATCGGTTTGGGCGCAGCCATCGAGTATGTGAATGGCCTCGGGATGGACAATATAGCTGGCCATGAGCACGAGTTGCTGGCCTATGCCACCGAAGCGGTTTCCGCGATCCCCGGTATCCGCCTGATCGGCACAGCGAGAGAAAAGGCTGGTGTGATCTCGTTTCTGCTGGACAGTATCCACCCCCACGACATCGGGACCATCCTCGACCAGGAGGGAATTGCTATCCGAACGGGGCATCACTGCGCCCAGCCGGTAATGCAGCGCTTCGGCATCGCGGCCACGGCGCGCGCTTCGTTCGCGTTCTACAACACAGGAGAGGAAGTGGATGCTTTGGTCGAAGGCATTCAGAAGGTGCGGGAGGTATTCGCCTGATGCCCGATCTGCGTGAGCTCTACCAGGAAGTCATTCTGGAGCACAGCAAGGCGCCTCGCAACTATCGCGAGCTGGCGACGGCGAACCACAGGGCGGAAGGGTATAACCCGCTCTGCGGTGACCACTTCACCGTTTACCTGGACTTGGAGGGCGACTCGATTCGCGACATCAGCTTCCAGGGCTCGGGCTGCGCGATTTCCAAGGCCTCGGCGTCCATGATGACGCAGAGTGTCAAGGGTCAGACCACGGGGGAAGCGGATAAACTCTTCGACCAGTTCCACAAGTTGGTGACGGGCCAGTCGCCGGCGAACGGGAACCGGGCTGAACTGGGCAAGCTGGCCGTCTTTTCCGGTGTCTCCGAGTTTCCTGTGCGGGTCAAGTGCGCAACCCTTGCTTGGCACACGTTGCATGCGGCACTGGCGGGCAAGGAAGAGACCGTCTCGACGGAGTAGAAGGCAGGAGTAGCAGAAGATGTCGCCTCTGGAAATTGGCCTGAACACGACCATGGACGAAATCCTCCGCGTATATCCCAGCGCCAAGCTGGGATTGTTTCGCCGTTACCATATAGGCGGTTGCACTGCGTGCGGCTACCAGCTGACGGATACGTTGGGCGAGGTAATGCGTGAGCACAGCATTACCGATTCGTTAGAGAAGGTGATCGAGTGCATCCGCGAAAGCCAGGAAGTCGAGACTAGACTTCAGATTCTCCCCATGACTGTCGTGTTGGCGATTAAGCCAAAAGATCGGTCCCCGCAGCTTGATTTGCAGTCTCCGGAACTGGCACAGGCCCTGCGTCGCGGCGAGAAGCTGCGGCTTATGGACGTGCGGTCACGGGAGGAATGGGAGCAAGCTCACCTTCCTGGCGCTGGGCTGCTCACCATGGAACTAAAATTCGAGATGCTCGATTCCTGGCCCAAAGGCACGCCGATCGTCTTCTATTCCAATACCGGACGTCGTGGCTTGGAAACAGCTTCGTACTTCATGGCCTATGGTTTCACCAACATAAAGAACGTAGCCGGTGGTCTCCAGGCCTGGCGGTGGGAATTGGAAGCTGCGACGGCGAGCCGGGTGCTGAAAGGAAAGGCAATTCCAACTGGAGTCACACATGAGCGTAAGTGAACCGATCACGCTGAGTCGGGCTTGTGAAGTCGTCGAGATCCCAAGCGGGATTCGCGTCAGCCTCCCGGACGGTACCGTCGTCAGGATCATGCAGTCCTTGGGCAGCAGCTACACGGTGGCTACCGATCGCGGCTACATGTACCGTATCGATACCAACGATACAGATGCCCTGGGGCTCTCCAACCCGGCGACGGCACAAGCAACTGTGGTCCAGGAGGGGACCTTCAGCGAGCAGATGGTCTGGGATCAGTTGAAGACCATCTACGATCCGGAGATTCCGGTCAATGTTGTGGATCTGGGTCTGGTTTACTCGTGTGTGATTGCGTCCTTGGAGCAAGGTGGGAACGGGGTTCATATCAAGATGTCCATGACGGCGCCCGGTTGCGGTATGGGCAACGTGCTCAAGGCCGACGTGGAGAGCAAGCTCTCGCGGATGCCCGGCGTCAAGGAAGTTCATATTGAAATCGTATTCGATCCGGCGTGGCATCCCGGCCTCATGTCGGAAGCAGCCAAGCTCCAGCTTGGCTTCGACCTGGATTACGGCACAACCCAAGGCTCGCTACCGATCTATGGAGAAAGAAAGTGATCGTCCACATTTGGCCCAGAAGACCCTGGATCTCGGGGGTTTAAGGATTCTGTGGTTTTAGATAAAAGAAAAGGCAGCAGCGGTGTACTTCTAACAAAAATTGACTGATATCGGAGCGCAAAATCAAAGCAAAGGAAGTCAGGGCTATGGAAAAAGGAACAGTGAAGTGGTTTAACGACGCAAAGGGTTACGGTTTTGTCAGTCGCGAGCAAGGCAAGGAGATTTGTTCGTCCATTTTTCGGCCATAGAGGTGGGTGATTTCCGCAGCCTCCAAGAGGGGTCAACAGCTGCAGTCTGAGGTCATCAAAGGTCCCAAAGGGTTGCAGGCAGAGAAGGTGAAGCCCCTGTAATTTTAATTGAGAAACACGTGCACCGGGCAGAATGACACCGCAAGAACACAGGCTGCTGGGAAAAAACGGCGTCCAGCGGGCTAGACAAGGCGCAATGGGATGACCGCGGATTCTTTGGTCGGAGGTACAGATGACGGTTGAGAGGCTCTCCGCTTTGACCCTCAGGGTTGCGAGGATGAAAACCTCGTTAAGGTTCTACCGAGAAGTCGTCGGTATGGAAGTTATCTATGGAGGGGAGAATGGATGTTTTTCCTCGCTCCGCAGTGAGGACGCCAAAGGTCCGATCCTCAATCTGGAACAGGGTCATCCGGTGACTCACTGGGGGCGGATGATTTTCTACGTACCCGAAGTTGATACATTTTGGGCATCCCTGCGGGGAAAGGGATTTCATCCCCAGACTCCACGCGATGGCTCGTGGGGCGAGAGATATTTTCACATGTCCGATCCAGACGGTCATGAACTGTCTTTTGCTTATCCGTTGGAACTCCCAGCGTGAGTTTGTGAAGTCGGCGGGCGGAGAAGACAGCCCCTGGGAGGATGTTCAATGGCGTACTACAAGGTTTGGATTGAGGTGTGGTGTGATTGGGACCCGGAGGCGAGCGAGGTCGAAGAAATTGCCCAGAACATCAGCGCTGGTGAAGCCATTTGTACTAAGCGCGAAGTGGTTGCCGTCGTGGATCGCCCACAAGATATCGACGCCGAGGTGGCGATGAGGTTCTTTGGAGGTGAGGAGGGTGATGCCGATCTGAGCCAAGGATAGGATCGTCACTTCTGATAAGCGCGCCAGGTCGCACTTATGCCCATGGGCAGAAAAAAGGACCGGGCTGTGGACATTCTGGGACGCTGCACTGTCGTGCAGGCAGTTGTGCGCGTATTGGAAAACATTAGTTTTGTCCATTTGTATCTTGTCTGTGGCCACTTAATCACGGTTTCGCAAAGGTGAGTTGAAAGGCGCGTTGCCTGGGCAGGTGAAGTGTCGAGCGTGCGCGCAGAAAAACGAAAAATCATGAGCGGATTTCGCACTGAACCAGTACCGGCCGTATCCTCACACTATCGGAACAATCCTCCCGCTCGGAAGGAGTACACATGGGCTGTAATACACCTTCAACGCCGCCTGAACCGGAGAGGCCAGGGCAGCGCAAAGTCTTCTGCGTGAAGTTCCAGCGGGAAATGCCAGGACTGGACGAGCCGCCGTTCGACACGGAAGTGGGTCGGCGGATTTATGAAAACGTTTCTGAGGAAGCCTGGAAGATGTGGGGCGAGCATTGCAAGATGCTCTTGAACGAGTACCGGCTGAATCCCGCCAACCGCCAGGACCAGGAGATCCTGGTCAAGCACCTGGAAGATTTCTTATTCGGCGAGGGCGCCGCGCTTCCACCGGGATACGTCCCCCCACGCAGCAAGGACTAATTTAAGGTCTCTATGCCCGATCTGAAGGTGCTGCTGATCTCGACCTACGAACTGGGCCGGCAACCGTTTGGGCTGGCCTCGCCCGCGGCGTGGCTGCGCGCTGCCGGCTTCCACACTACTTCGCTGGACCTCTCGCGACAGTCGCTGGACGAAGGGGCGGTTCGCACCGCCGGCCTGATCGCTTTTTATCTGCCCATGCACACCGCCACTCGGATCGCAGTGCACGCGCTGGAGAGGGTCCGGGAACTCAACCCCGCCGCCCACCTGTCTGGATTTGGACTGTACGCCCCGGTCAATGCCGACCTACTGCGTCGTTTGGGCGTCGGCACGATCCTGGGGGGAGAGTTTGAACAAGGGCTGTTGAGTCTGGCCCGCCGCCTGGAGGCCGGCGTCCTAGGCCTCGGGCTGCCGCAGGTTGAGCCCGAGATCTCGCTCACCCGTCAGAATTTCCTGGTGCCCTATCGCGACGACCTGCCTCCGCTGGAAAAGTACGCGCATCTCACGCTGCCCGACGACAGCACCCGCGTCGTGGGCTACACCGAGGCGAGCCGGGGCTGCAAGCACCTGTGTCGTCACTGTCCCATCGTGCCGGTGTACAACGGCACGTTTCGCATCGTCCAGCGCGAGGTGGTGCTGGAAGATATCCGCCGCCAAGTCGCCGCCGGCGCGCAGCACGTCACCTTCGGCGATCCCGACTTCTTCAACGGGGTCGGTCACTCGATGAACATCGTGGAAGCGCTCCACCGCGAACATCCCGGGCTCTCTTATGACGTCACCATCAAGGTGGAGCACCTGCTGAGGTACGTCGGTCTCCTCCCTGCGCTGCGTGAGACGGGATGCGCGTTCGTGATCACGGCCGTGGAGTCAGTGGATGACCACATGTTGCGAATCCTAGACAAGGGCCACACGCGCGCCGACTTCATCCGTCTCGCCGGGCTGATGCGCGGTCTCGGACTTTTCCTCGTGCCCACCTTCGTACCTTTCACGCCCTGGACCACTCTGGAGGGCTACGAAGACCTGCTGGCCACCCTGATACGGCTGGGGCTGGTGGAGTATGTTCCGCCGGTGCAGCTCACCATCCGCCTGCTGATTCCCGCCGGGTCGCGTCTGCTCGAAGTTATGTCACTGCACAACGCTCCCATCGGTTCCTTCCAGCAAGAGGCGCTGAGCTATTCGTGGGCAAACCCGGACTGCAGGGTTGACCGGCTCCAGCGCGACCTCGAAGCCATGGTGCAGCGCGAAGCCAAGGCCGGCGCGTCGCGCACGCTGATCTTCGCGGAGGCCTGGAAGTTGCTGCAGGGCGCCATGAACGAAGACGGGGACGAAGCGCCGCTGCCCCTTCTGCTTGTCCCACCCGGACCGCCGCGGACCATCATCCCCTACCTGACCGAACCCTGGTACTGTTGATCCGAACCCACCAGCGGGCAGTTGGCCTGCTTCTAGTCTCCGGGGGAACACGCCGGATGGCACGCAGGAGGATCGTGTGTATCAAGCGCAGCCCGAAGCACGAGGACTCCGTACCGCCACATCTCGTACGTCGGCATCGGCGGGGGCGCGGGCTTTTCCGAGATGCTGCCTAGCGGAGATCTCAACCCGATCACGAGGCGCCAAGCCGGACACCGCATCCTGCTAACCCAACAAAGCAGAGCAATAAAGTCGTGCTGGACGGTGCGCCCTAGTCAAATCACCGGCAGGGCGGGGGTGAGCACGAAGCGCAGTTTCTCGTGGGCATGGCGCAGCGCATCCTCGACGAACTCGGGTGAGGGCCCGCGACTGAAGATAAAACCCAGATAACTGGATCCTTCCGGCAGTGGAACCAGCTTCTGGCGGACTTTGGCAGTGATGTGGATCTCCTCGATGCCGGGCGTCGCCAGCGCCTCGTCCACGCCATGCGTTTCCTGGTAGAACCCAGCCTGGGGGATGGGGATCATCATGACTCCCGCTGCCGCATTCTCGCGGTAGATCCGCGACACATCCAGCCCCAGCGCGAGCCGGATCAGCAGCTCTTCCAGAGAAACGTTGTCGTCCACCAGCGGGATGCGAAAGCGCAGGGCGCGAGAGCAAAGGCCGCCAATGGGACGTGCCGCCACCTCCATCACCCAGATGCCTTCGCGGTTTATCCGCAACTCGGCGTGCAAAGGGCCGTGATATAGGCCCAAGGCCTGCACCGCGCGCCCCAGCGTCTGTATCACGTGCTGCTGGGTATCGGCCGCCAGGCGCGAGGGCGTGACGTAGATGGTCTCCTCGAAGAAGGGGCCGACCAGAGGGTCGGGTTTGTCGAAGATGGCCAGGATGCGCAGTCGCCCGCGGTCCACGATGCCTTCCACCGCGATCTCCGCCCCCTCGACGTACGATTCCACCTGTATGAAGTTGCTGGTTTCCTCCCGTAGCACGCCTACTTCGGGAGTGCGCAGCAGCGCCCGTATGCGCTCGAAGGCGCGGACAAATTCATCCGCCGCGTCGGCGCGGATAACGCCGCGGCTGGCCGAGAGTGCTAGCGGCTTGAGCACCCAGGGGGATGCCAGTCCGGCCGCGCCCATCTCCGCTAGGCGCCGGGGGTCCGTATCCACGGGAAAGCGGGAGAAACCGGGCACGTGGAGCCCCGCTTGCCGCAGGCGCTCGCGGGAGCGGTACTTGTCGCGACAGGCGTCGGCGGCTTCCGGAGGATGGGACAACAGGCCCAACGCGCGGCAGGCACGCGCTGCGGAGGGCGTCGGCCGGTCACCAATCGAGATCAGCGCGGCAACCGGGTTGGTGGCCGCGTACTCCGCGATTCTCTGCGCGCCGGCTTCGGGATCCTCAAAGCGCAGCGGGAGAGCGCCGTCCTGCCACGGATCCTCCAGAACATGGCAGCGGTCAGTGGCGAAAACCACCGTCAGACCGAGCTTCTCCGCTGCGTCCACGAAAGCCTGTGTCTGGTACCCGGTCGTGGTGCATAACAGAAGGAGGCGCTGCCTGCTTTTGGCGTCAGTCATGGCGGGTGAGACTTGCCTCCACGATAGCAAGCCAGGCAACTGCCCACAAATCAAAGAAACTCACCGACACTCTTTCTTTATCCTGCCGGTCTTCCCCAGCTTACCTGCCCCCTACCAACCTCGATTCTCGTGTCAGAGTGCCGGAGCGAGAGAATCGATCTTTGCTGCCATCACGAAGTCGTTTCGGTGGAGACCGCGGATCTTGTGTGTCCAGAGAGTCACCGTCACTTGACCCCATTCGGTGAGAATCGCGGGATGATGGCCTTCAGCCTCGGCGAGCACACCAACGCGATTCGTAAAGGATAGGGCCTCGCCAAAGTTCCGGAAGCGAAAAATGCACTCCAACCGCTGAATGGTTTCGCGCTCCACCAGCGTCCAGTGCGGGACTTGAGGCTTCAATTCCCGAATCTCCGCCTCAGTTACCAGCGGGGAATCGCGGCGGCATGTGGTGCACTTTTCGTGCGCGAGTATGCTCATAGACTCTCTCCTCGATGATCGCAAACAAGAATACTTCAACATGAAGATAAGATCAGGCGGCGGCGAGTTGCCGCCAATGCTGGTGCAGAGTAGTCCAAAAGTCTGCTTCGAGGAGGTCGAACCGCATAGGCTTTCTTCCGATTTTGGAGAGGATATGCTAACGGGTACTGGAATGGTACTGGGAGGAACCTTGTGAATTCAGAAACATCGTCTCATGCGTGTACACTCCCGTTCTCGCGAAGCATTCGAAGCACTTCTCACTCGAAGACAGCCTGGCCATTGGCGTCGATCGGATGCAGAGGAACTTCGGGCCGCTGAAGCAGCAAGTCGAGGAATGGCGGGCGCTGCAACTGTCAACGGCTTCGGCAAAGCTGCTGATCTACCAGGCGTTCATCGAGGAAGAGTCTGGGTTTCCCAAGCATCTGGCGCGGCGGGTACACGATCTGTACTTTCAGCCCGTGCATGAGGAATTCCAGCCGCGGACCATGTGGAGCCTGTCCAATGCCTTCACCAGCGCGATCAAGGAACTGGAGCCAATACCTCAGTACAAAGCGACGGCGAAACTGGCAGGGTTTCTGCAGGCGGTCCGACCTTCGTAAATCTCAACAGCATAGTCGGAGTACGGTCCCGACGCTCTGCCTCTCGTTCTTGTCGCT
>DATJKY010000043.1:0-3466 GCA_035490955.1 Terriglobia bacterium
CGCCAGGCCCCATCCTTCCAGGAACCATCTCAACCGCGCACGCGACCTGTCGCTGTCGTCAGGATCCCAAATACCTGCACGGCCCTTATTACCGCTGGACCGGGTGGATCAACGGTAGGCCCACAACCAAGGCCATCAGTGCGGAGGTGGCGCGGGAATGCCAAAAGCGTATTGAGAACTACAAGGAGCTGCAGAAAAAAATCGACCAGACCGTCGCCGACGCCCTCGACCAGGCGCCTTGGACGCAAGAGCAGAAAAAATGATTGAGTCAGCTCAAACGCTTATACAACGTGATTTCGCGCCGTCAGGGTGCGGAATGTAGGCCTAAACGCCGGCGGGCACGCCGCCATTGATCGGGGGATCGTAAAAAGCATAGATCGCCCCCCATGGATGATGCGGATGGCGAGCCCAGCCTCTAAGGCGAGCAAAACGTGGCCTGAACCAACTGACATAGAGTGGCGGACCTTCTGGCTGGGGCACGGCCAGAATGCCGTGGATTAGGCGTTATAGCTTCCTCGACCTTCGCAGTGCCGGCGTTTCGGCTCTGACACTGAAATATTTACGCGGAGCGAGAAAATTTCCAACTCGACGTTAGATAAATCAGTCTGAACCGGCTGGCTACGGGGCGTTACAAGCTGAACCTGCCTCGGCTCGGCAGTCACCTTCGACCCGAGAGTCTTCAGCTTTTTCACCAAACCCCGCTCTTGCAATGCAATATTGTGGCACGGTGGTGTCGCCAAGTGAGGTTGTCGTCAATGACGTTGACACCGTGCACCAGAGTTGGTTCCACCCGCTCGCCCAGGGTCAGGATTTGTGTGTTGGCGACGAGATTGTGCGGCGCGGCGCGGGCGCTCCCGGGAGGGGCGGTACCTCTAGCATCAGGCGGCACGGGAACCCTTGCCGAAAGCGCATGGCCCCAAAATGCTCCTTCGCCCAATCTGGAGCGATCCGCGCGGCGCGCGCGCCTCGCATCCTGCGGGTATGAGTTTGCCTGCCGCGGCGCCGAACGAAGGCTGCGGCCCAGGTTTCAGTAGCAACGTGGAGAAGCGACCATGAGCATACCTCGAAGATTTTGGAGCGCCCTTGCCGTCTGCTGGGCGATCACAGCGATAACGAGTCCGCCGGCATCGGCCCAGAGAGTACAGAAGCCTAATATCGTCCTGATCGTGTCGGACGATTTTGGATATGGAGATGCCGGAGCCTATGGTGGCGGCGAAAATCGCGGCATGCCGACGCCAAATCTCGATCGCCTGGCGGCCGAGGGCATGCAGTTCCTGTCCTTCTATGCACAGCCGAGTTGCACACCGGGGCGCGCCGCCATGCAGACCGGACGCATCCCCAACCGCAGCGGCATGACGACCGTTGCCTTCCAGGGCCAGGGCGGAGGCCTGCCTGCGGCTGAGTGGACGCTGGCCTCGGTCCTCAAAACCGGCGGATACAAGACGTTCTTCACCGGCAAATGGCACCTTGGCGAGTCCGACTACGCGCTTCCCATCGCCCAAGGCTACGACGAGATGAGGTATGTCGGCCTTTACCACCTCAACGCCTATACCTACGCAGATCCAGCATGGTTTCCGGACATGGATCCTGAATTGCGTGCCCTATTTCAGCGCATCACCAAGGGTGCGTTGTCTGGGAACGCAGGCGAACAAGCGAAAGAAGATTTCAAAATCAACGGAGAATATGTCGATACACCCGTCGTCAATGGCGGTCCGGGCGTCGTCGGAATTCCGTTCTTCGATGCGTATATCGAGAAGGCCTCGCTCGAATATCTCGATCGCAATACGCGCTCGACGCAGCCGTTCTTCATGAGCATCAACTTCATGAAGGTGCATCAACCGAACCTGCCCGCGCCTGAATTCGAGCACAAGTCGCTATCGAAGAGCAAGTATGCCGACTCGATCGTCGAGAACGATACCCGGATTGGCCGTATCATGGACAAGATCCGCGCGCTCGGACTCGACAAGAACACGTATGTGTTCTGGACCACTGACAACGGCGCCTGGCAGGATGTCTATCCCGACTCGGGCTACACGCCATTCCGAGGCACCAAGGGCACACTGCGCGAGGGTGGCAACCGCGTGCCATCCCTGGCATGGGGTCCCGGCATCAAGGCAGGATCGAAGAACTCCGACATCCTCGGTGGGCTGGACTACATGGCCTCCTTCGCATCACTTGCAGGTGTGAAACTGCCGGAAAACGATCGGGAGGGTAAGCCGATCATCTTTGATAGCTACGACATCTCCCCCGTGCTGTTTGGCAGCGGTAAGTCACAACGAAAATCATGGTTCTATTTTACAGAAAACGAACTCTCCCCAGGCGCCGTGCGGGTCAACAACTACAAGTTCGTTTTCAATCTCCGTGGCGACGATGGAGCATCGACCGGCGGTCTGGCGGTGGATACCAACCTCGGCTGGAAAGGAGCCGAGAAATACGTTGCCACCGTCCCGCAGGTCTTTGACCTCTGGCAGGACCCGCAAGAGCGCTATGATATCTTCATGAACAACTTCACCGAGCGCACCTGGATGGGTGTCGTGATGGAGCAAGAATTGAAGAAGATCATGGCGACTTACGTCAAATACCCCCCTCGCAAGGTTCAGAGCTATGGCTACACTGGGCCAATAACACTTTCCAACTATGAAAGGTTCCAGAGCATTCGTGAGCAGCTTGCGAAGGAGGGCATCACACTCACGATGCCCAATGGCAACTGAATCCCGGTGCGTGCCGCCGCTTCACAGAAGCGGCGGCGCGACTTGTGACGACTCCAAGACGCGAGGCCAGAGCCGCGGCACCAAACCGCCGAATCTGCATAGCCCAAAGGGGCCCGCGTCAATCAACCTCTCGATGAAAAATTCAGCAGGTTAACGGGCAGAGCCAATGGCGCGCAGCAAGGGCAGGACCGGCAAAGGTGACGAGCGTTCTCTGCAGCGGGTCCCACCGAAGCCCGCAGCCAGCAAGGCAGATGCACGCGGCGCCCCTGTCTTCTCAAAGCCGCGGATTGCGTTACTGATTGCGGCCGGCGCCATCGTGATTGCTGGCCTCGTCGGCCTGTTTGTTGTCGAGGGCGGATTGCCTTTGGCCGAGCGGCTCCGCGCGAGCAGCGCGCGTCCGGCGGCCTTTGTCGGTAGCGAAGCCTGCGCGGATTGTCACCAGGCCGAAGCGACGCTGTGGAAGCAATCCCAGCACAAGCATGCCATGCAGCACGCAAGCGCCACCTCCGTTCTCGGCGATTTTGACAATGCGAGTTTCGACTACTTCGGTGTCCATTCCCTGTTTTTCAAAAACAACGATAAGTTCTTCGTCGAAACAGACGGTCCCGACGGCAAGCTTGCGACCTTTGAGGTCAAATACACCTTCGGCATCGATCCTCTGCAACAATATCTGATCGAGTACCCGGATGGCCGCATCCAGGCGCTTTCAATCGCCTGGGATACCCGGCCCAGGGACCAGGGCGGCCAGCACTGGT
>DATJKY010000044.1:0-5386 GCA_035490955.1 Terriglobia bacterium
GTACATCCGGGAGGGCGTGATGCAGGCCTCGTCCGCGACCAAGCCTCTCATGCAGGGGCAATGGGCCGTCCTCGCGCTGTGGATGAAGAGAAACGAGATGCCGCTGCCCAAGACCATCGACACCGGCATCTGGGTTATCACAAAATCCAACGTGGACACATATTACAAGACGTAGCAGAAGGCGAACCGCCCGAGCATGGCGCCCCGGAGTCGCTTCGGGTGCAGGCCGCCGGGGACCCCGGGCGCGACGGAGTGTAAGATGTGACGATTCTAGAGGCCACACAGATCACGAAGGCCTTCCCCAGCGTCGTGGCACTCGATGCCGTGAACGTGGCGTTCGAGCCCGGCCGCGTCTACGGGATCGTTGGGGAAAACGGTGCGGGAAAGAGCACGCTGGTCAAGATTCTGGACGGTGTTCTTCAGCCGGACAAGGGCACGATCCTCATCGAGGGCGAAGATGCCCTCGCCCATCCGCGTCTCTTCGAGAGGATCTCCTACGTTCCTCAGGAGTTGCTCTTGTTTCGCCATATGACCGTTGCCGAGAACCTGTTCATGCCATTCTGGAAATCCGGCGTCCAGAACGTGCCGATCCTTCAAGAGCGCCTCTTCGCGGAAGCAATACCGTGGCTCGAGCGCTTCCAGATCGACGCAGCGCCTTCCACGCTTGCCAAGGATATCTCCGTATCCAATCAGCAGCTGCTGCAGATTGCCCGGGGAATCGTCAGCAAGCAGTACAGGATTCTGATTCTCGATGAGCCCACGACGAGTCTGACCGCAGCGAGTGTCTCGCGCCTTTTCGAGGTGATCCGGCAGTTGCGGGGTGAAGGGCGCAGCATCATCTTCATCTCCCACAAGCTCGACGAGATCTTCGACCTGTGCGACGAAGTGACCGTGCTTCGAAACGGGGTGAAGGTCGGCGATTCCAAGATGGGTGATGTGGACCGTCGGTGGATGATCCGGCAGATGTCCGGCCGGGACATTGACGAGAGGCACGTCTTCCGCCCGAGGACCCGTCGGCGTGACGTCGTTATGGAGGTGGAGGGGCTGTCGGGTCCGGGGTTCCGCGACATTAGCTTCACCCTCCGCCGGGGCGAGATCCTGGGGTTCGCAGGCCTCGTGGGTGCGGGCCGATCCGAGATCATGCAGACTGTCTTCGGCCGTCTGCGTGCCAAGGGCGGGGAGGTCCGGCTGAATGGGAGGCCCTTCAAGTTGAGCGACCCGCGCCGTTCGGTCCGTGAGGGATTGATCTATTTACCCGAAGAGCGCCGCCAGGAGGGGATCCTGCCCTTCTTGAGCGTGCGGCACAACATCAGCATCGCGGTCCTCCGGCAAATCACGAACCGCGGCGTGATTTCGATCCGTCGAGAGAGAGCCCTCGTGCAACAGATCGCCGATGCCTTTGACATTCGCACGCCCTCATTGGACCGGGCAATCATGTTTCTGAGCGGCGGCAATCAGCAGAAGGCCATCATTGGGCGCGCCATGGCGTCGTCGCCGAAGGTGCTCATCCTCGACGAGCCTACCAAGGGTATCGATGTGGGGACCAAGGCCGATTTGTATGGGCTCATGCGGGACTTGGCCGAAGGCGGACAGACGGGCATCATCTTCATCTCGTCGGATCTGGACGAACTGCTGAGATGCGCCAACCGCGTCATCACAGTGTACAACGGACGAATCGTCGGAGAGTTCGACGCAGAGGCCTCGAGCAAAACCGAGATCGTCGCTTCGATGATCGGTGAACGGATGGCCGGCAAGGGGGAGATGCTTCAATGAGGGCTCCGACGAGGGATGCGAAGGACGCTCGGACGAAGGCCACCGTCCGGCCTGCGGGCTCTATCGCTTCGACGGTTGTGCGGCTCGTGAACCTTATCAGGGGAGCCAGGACCGGCGGGGTATTTCTCGCCCTGGTGCTGATCATGGCGGTCGCGTCCGTTGCGTCGCCGTACTTTCTCAGTCCGTTCAACATGCAGTCGGTCATCCGCTCCCTGGCGTTTACGGGCATGATCGCGATGGCGCAGGCAGGTCTGTTGATCCTTGGGGAACTGGATCTCTCCGTAGGCGCGGTCGCGGGGCTCTCCGGCGTGCTCGGCGGCGTCCTCATGGTCTGGCTTCACGTCGATCCGTTCATCTCCTTCGCCCTGGGCCTCCTGTCGGGTGCCTTCTTCGGTCTCGTAAACGGTCTGCTGGTCACGGGGTTGGAATTGAACGCCCTAGTCGTGACGATCGGCATGACGGGCGTGTATCTGGGGATGAACTTGGTCATCTCCCGAGGCGCGGCCATCATCGGGATTCCGTCCCAGATCTACTTCCTTGGGCAGGGCGTGGTCCTCGGGATCCCCATGCCGTTTGTGATCATGCTTCTGGTGCTGGTAGTCGTGGTCTTCGTCGCGACATACACGCCGTTTGGGCGGTACATGTACGCGATCGGCAACAGCCGGGAGGCGGCGCACATCCTCGGGGTGCCGGTGAATCTGGTGCGGATGCTCACCTTCATGGGGGTTGGCCTGGTGGCGGCCTTGGCGGGAATGGTCATGGTCGCCCGGTTGGGGACGGCGCAGCCCAGCATTGGGGAGACGTGGGTGCTCGACTCTATCGCGGCATCGGTGATCGGCGGCGTCGCGCTGACCGGCGGCGTGGGCAGCCCGGCGGGAGCGCTCCTCGGGGCTGCCATCATCAATATCGTGCAGGATATCATCGTGCTCTTCGGCGTTTCACCGTACTATCAGACGGCGGTCAGCGGGATGATCGTCGTCGGCGCGATCTCGCTCGACGCGATTTCCCGCAGAGTTGCCAGAGGAGGCAACAGGCCCGGAGGAGGGCAGCAAGCATGAAGATCGGGCTCAATTTGTCATTTGCCGAGCAGCGCCGGGTGTCGCTCCAGTTTTTCAAGCGGGCCGTCGATATGACATTGGTGATGGAGGCGGACTGCATCGGTACGCCCCTCGGCGGTATGAGCCATGAGGACGCGGAGGACGAAGGTCGACGGAAGGCGATCTACTCGGAAGTGCTGGACCTTGTCGGTGAGCCGGCCACCTACGCGAAAGCCGCGGGTCTAAAGAAGATTCTCGTGGAACCCACGCCGCTCTCCACGGAGTTTCCCAGCGATCCTCGCGGCAGCCTGCAACTGATGCGGGACCTGGAAGGGACGGCGGTCCCTGTGCGGCTCCTTGTCGACTGGGGGCATGTGTTGTTTGAACCGCTGCTCAAGGAGCAGGCGGATATGGGAATCTGGCTTACAACGTACCTCTCCTACGTCGAGCTGGTCCCGAGCGCCCACCTCATTCTGAAGCAGGGAGGCGGAATGTGAGGGACAAGATATGCAAAATACTAGCGGAAATAAATGGCTGGGTAGTGGCTGGAAGATGCACCGAACGCTGAGCGAAGCACAGGCGTACGCAGAATCCCTGAGGACATTCGTTGAGCGCGAACACCCATCGGTGCATCTCTTCGTAGTGCCGCCCTTCACAGCGCTGTCCAGCGTGTGCCGCATACTGAGCGGCACGCAGGTACAAGTCGGAGGCCAGAATATGCACTGGGCAGATCACGGAGCCTTCACCGGCGAGATATCACCGCTGATGATAAGGGACTGTGGGGCACAGATCGTAGAGCTAGGACATTCCGAGAGACGCGAGTATTTCGCCGAAACAGACTACAGCGTTAACAAGAAAGTGCTGGCCGCTCTCCAACACGGTTTGCATCCCTTGATCTGCGTAGGCGAGACTGCGGTCGAAAAGGAGTTCGATGTTGCCGAAACGTCTGTTCAGCGTCAAGTGAAGATCGCACTCCATGCAGTCCCTCTCGACAACATCCGCTCGGTTATGATTGCCTACGAGCCCGTGTGGGCGATCGGCGAGGCAGGGAGCCCCGCAGAACCCGATTACGCTAACCATATCCATGGTATTATCAGGGACACCATTGCGCTTACCTATGGCCCACAGATCAGTCGCGAAATACGGATTATGTACGGAGGTAGCGTCAACCTCGGTAACGCTGAGCGGTTTATCCAGCAGTCGGAGGTCGACGGCTTGTTCGTAGGCCGCGCCGCGTGGGAAGTGGACTCATTTATAGAACTCATAAAACTGATACGGTAGACCTCCAGAGGTGCGTGCTTCGCTTGGCGTTCCGGTCCGGTCCAGGGGCTTAGGCAGCTCGTGGTCAACCTAAACGGCTCGCTCTCTATGGGCCTACACGTTATCCCTTGCACGACACCAGCGACGTCAGAGGTATCATCCGACGGTACCCGAACTTTCCGGGCGCGTCACAAACCGAGGACGATTCCCAAATTTCGGGGTTGAAAACCAAAACCACCTGATGATCAATGTCCGGAAACAGTCTCCATTCCACGATTCCGGGCCGCGACGAGTGGCAGGCTGAGCTTACTTTGCGCTTTGCTCGCTGGGAAGGAGGGACCGTTTTAGTCGAGCGGCGACAGAGAGGTCCATTGACGGTGCAAAAGGCCCTGTATCCGGAGGGCCCCGATATCTGCCACGCAGTGATTATTCACCCACCGGGCGGAATCGCCGGAGGTGACAGACTCTCCATCGGGATCGAAGTGGAAAAGAACAGCTGCGCCGTCATCACGACGCCCGCAGCCACGAAGTGGTACAAGGCGGCGGGCAGATCGTCCCGGCAGGAGATTATCATCCGTTTGGGCGAAGGTTCAGCGCTTGATTGGCTGCCGCAGGAGAATCTCTATTTCAACGCTGCGCGCGCTCGATCAGTTTTCAAACTCGAAGTTGCCCCCACCGCATCGGCAATCGGGTGGGAGATGGCGCTGCTTGGCAGGCAAGCCGCTGGAGAAAAATGGGACGCAGGATCCATCCACTCGTCGACGGAGATTTTCAGGCCGGATGGGGCGCCGCTCTGGATTGAACAGCTCTTCCTGGAGGGAACCGATCCGCTGCTGGAGTCTCCTCAAGGAATGGCCGGCTACAAAGCTCTGGGAACACTCTGGGCGATAGGTCCCGGGTGCACATCCGTTCTTTCCACAGAACTGAACTCGGGTCTGCCGTTCGAGCCCGCTTTACGCGCCGGAGCCACAGCTTTGCCAAATGGCGTGCTGCTCCTTCGCTGCCTTGCCGCGGAAATCGAACCATTGCGCCAGTTAATGATCGATTGCTGGATGCGGCTGCGACCCCTGCTCCTCGGCTTTGCTTCCCGCCGACTCAGACTTTGGGCAACCTAGTGGTTGTTCGGAGTTCGGGGTTCGGGGTTCGGGGTTCGGAGTTCGGAGTTTGGGGTTCGGAGTTCGGGGTTCGGGGTTCGGAGTTCGGGGTTCGGGGTTCGGAGTTCCTCGATCGCCGGCGGGCTGGGTGATAGTCTGCAGCATGGTAAGAGCTGCGAACTAGCGGACCCGATGCTACGTAGTCGAAGCCCTTGCTTGCCG
>DATJKY010000045.1:0-2744 GCA_035490955.1 Terriglobia bacterium
GGCTGAGTTGGCTGCTACGGAGAGTGCGACCGCAGCCCGCGGCAAGAAATGACAAGGGGTCGGCGAGGGGTCAGAATTGAGAAGTCATTAGGCGCTTAGCGCCGAACATGAAAAAAGAGTTGTCGATACTCTCATGCAGCAATTCTGAGTTCTTTGAATAGGTCCTGCATGTGGTCACGCAGGGTTTGGTAATGCCGGTCGAGGGTGGTGCAAGACTTGGCTTTGGGCCCTCTTTTGAGTTGGCAGGCTGCGGCGAGCAGCGGCTTAATGACTTTGTCGTGCAGGACGAGCAAAGCACTCATGGCCCGTAGGCCCTGGGGCACCACCTCGTAGCGACGGGTGGATTCGATCTTGCGCACGAAGTCTTTGGCACGGAACTTCTTCAGGTCATAGGCGGCGTGACGAGAGCTATATTCGCTCTCCGTTTGGCCACTGAGGGCGCGAACCTGGCAAGCCAAGTCCGAGGCGGTAAAGCCCCGCGGGGCACTGGACAGAGCCAGCACCGCCTCGGTCATCCGGCGCATGCGAAGCTGGTGGAAGTTGATTCCTCCCACCCGCGTTTTCCCCACCTGGGAGGACAGGGGCAGTTGCTCCAGGGTGTCGTCGGCGATAAAAGAGACGTCCAGGCCCTGGAGAGCGTTGAGGAAGCGCTCCACCATGCTGCGCAACAAAGCCACGATGGTTGGGAAATGAGGCAGGGATCGATTACAGGGCAACGCCCGGGTGTTTTGCGCGATGGCCTCGATGCGCAGAACCCGTTCGCCTTTGGTATAGATCTTCAAGGTGAGCTTGCCGAAATGGATTTTGAACACCGTGAGATCATACGCAGGTTTCTCGACCAGGACTCCCCAGCGCGTTGGTTGGCTCTTCCTTTTCCGATAGCAGGGACGTTTCTTGCAGCCGAACAAGGTCTTGACTTGATCCAGGCCGAGGACTGCCCGATTGCGGTCGATGAGCGCTTGGAACACCTGCTCCATCTGCCCACCCACTTGAAACATCAGATTCCGGCTGTACTCCGCCTGGTAGACCGAATAGTGGTAACGAAAGTTCGTCTTCTCCTGCTCCTCCGAACTGAGCACGAAACAGAGACAGGAGGTATAAATCCAACGCTCGCAGACCTGAGTCAAGCGCCCTATGGTCCGCGATTCGGACAAGGTCTCTGCGACTCTCGCCAAGCCTGCGAGGTTGGAAGCTTGGGTGAAGCAGTTGTCTGCTTGGGTAAAAGCCAGGGCTTTCTTTCTCGCCTGGCACGCCACCTATTCGTGGCCGTTGAGGAGAATCTGAGCGTTGAAGGGAGGATGGACACACATCTTGATGGTCACATGCCCCCACTCCGGGTCCAGAATATGGAAGTAAAGATGGTTGACATAAGGCAGAGACTTGGGGCGTGCGATGTCCTGGATCTTGCCGGCCGCGCTCCGCTCAACCTCCCAGACCGGTGCTGGGGCGCGGGCAATCAGAATCATGAAAACGCCTCGCACCTGCGGATGCTGGGCGAGATACTCCCGCGCCAGTTCGTGCTTCCGGGTTCCCGCCGCGCAGAACACGACGGGAATGCCTCGGCCTTTGGCGAAAGCGCGAACCCGGCGACTGAAACGACCAGCCAGGCGCATCAAGTGAGTGTCGTCCAAGGTCTCGTCGCCGCCGTTCAACAACCGCCACCAAGTGCGAAACCCTCCCGCCTTCTGCCCCAGCGGGAAGTAAGCGTTGAGAACGATACGGTCCACACAGTCATAGTGACCTTCAAGAAGATCGGCGTACTGATCGCTAAATCCGTCGCTCATGGCTGGGATTATACGCCAGCATCTTGTGATTCAGTTGCCCGTCAGGGGCCACTTTTTCTGAGCGAAGTCTCAGAAAAAGCGTAGGACCTATGTTTCAAGATTCTGTCGGAAACGGGCAGAAAGTTGGGTTACGACGCCGGGCTGAAGGCGAGTTCGGGAATGAGCACCAGGTGTTTGAGCTTCAGCGCGGCAGCGATTATTTCTTTGCCGAAGTGGGTCAGGTAGTAGCGGTACGTGCGACCGACTTTCTTGATGAATCCGTGGAGGCGCAGGCGTTTCAACAGGCGCGACCCTTGGCCGCTGCTCTTGTCGGACAGGTGGTCACGTAAGGTTCGGTTTTGCAGGCCACGGATATTGAACTCGCCTCGGGCGAGAACGTGCATCACTTGCTGATCTTCTTCGCAGAAGAGGTTGAAACCCCGATAGGACCGCTCATGCTCGATCACGGTTTGAGACAGCTTGCGGAGTCTCTCCACCCCGGCGCTGGGATCGGCGAGGGTGGAGATGAACTCCAAGTAGCGGTGGTTGGCAGCACGCAGGGCCTCGCGCAAGGCGGGCAGGCTGTAGAGGCTCTTCTTCATGTGCGTCCACTTGGTGACGCGGGTTCCATCGCGCTGTTCTACCTCGCGGTAGTGCGGAAAAAAGCCGACATCGTTGACCGTGGTCTCGAGCCGCAGGATGAGACCGAATTTGTCGTACATCTTCAAGCTTACCGGCCCCAGGGTGTGTTTGATCCGTGTCCCTTGGATACGGAGGTCGAAGCGGTTCCCCATTTCGTCCTGATAATTCCCGTGCAGTTTCTTGCCCAAGAAGGTGGCGACATGCTCGGGTTTGACGGCATGGATGGCGGTGCGCGTCAGGTTCTCATAGAGGGCTTGCAAGTCCGCCTGGCGACGGAAGACGATGTCGGTCGCATACTCGGTCTGATCCAGGCTCCAGTGGTAGGAGGCTTCCAAGCGG
>DATJKY010000046.1:0-10084 GCA_035490955.1 Terriglobia bacterium
CCAGGAACTTGGAGAAGGCCAGCGGGCAAAGGTATTGGATCTTTCATCAGCCGAGGCAGTCGAGCCCGTCACGGTGGAGCGGCTAGAGTTGGCTTTTCGCCGCAGGTAGGTGAGAGCTCCAACCCTTTCCAGCCTAACAGAACGGTAGGCGGCGGATCATTTGTGGGTGTCCTAGGCTCGATGCAACAGGAGGTGAAAACCCATGAATCAGCTTATTCTGGTGTTGCTGGTCCTGGCTGTGGTGTTGTATGTCCTTAGTGGTATGAGCCGCTTTCTCAAGTTCCAGCTCTTAGGTCACGATCCGACGGTCTGGTGGCGTGGCTCGATGGGCTTGTTGGGTTTTAGCATTGCTCTGATGATCTTGAGAATCTTGCATATCGTCTCAACTCGTTGATTTCTTTTTCATGGGTAAGCGGACGTTAGCCTCGTACAAAATCGAGTTTGAGCGTCAATATAAACTGAGGCAACGGCGGACAATCATTTCTCAGAGGAGGGTCTATGCGAAGCAACCTCATCCCCGCGCTTCTGGTCGTGTTATCGGCGGCCCCGACGGTTTTGGCGCAGACTAAGATTTCGGGTACGGTTAAGTGCAGCAAACCGGACGAGCAGCACGCGCTCGAAGTTGGAGACCGCCCCAATCATTCGCTCATGATCGCCAAAGGCAAATGCACCTGGACGAAGCCCCTGGAGATCGCGGGAACGCAAGCCAAGGAGGACATCGGCGCGGGTTTTGATGATATCACTGGCAACAAGTCCCACGGGCACGGCTACGTGGTGAACACCTGGGCCAATGGGGATAAGTCTTACGTTCGCACGCAGGGCTCGGCCACGCTGAAGGACGGAACGATCGACAGCGCGGAAGGGACATGGAGCTTTACGGGCGGGACCGGCAGGCTGAAGGGTGTCAAGGGAAAGGGTACCTACAAAGGGAAGGGTGCGTCAGACGGTTCAGTCACCTACGAGGTTGAAGGCGAATACGAACTTCCCAAGTGAGAGAGGCTGCGGAAAGCAAATGCCGCGTCCAAGGAGAAGGGCCGGGAGACGGAACGATGGCCATAAGCTTCGAGAACGACATTCGACCGTGGTTTCGCGACAGTCCCGGACGTGGACTCCATGAAGGAATACGGGCTTGACCTCTCGTCCTACGAAGAGGTTAGACCACGGGCGGAGGAGATCTATGCGCGCCTGGAAGACGGAAGCATGCCTTGTGACGAGGCTTGGCCCGAAGAGCGCCTTGCACTGTTCAAACGCTGGATAGACGAAGGCATGGTCCCGCAAGGTGGCCCAAGAGTCGGGCAGTCGGGAGATAGGCGGGGGGCTGGAGGTAGGCATGCGCTTCAAAGACTTTTCCTTTGGTTCGATTCGAATCGATGGCACCACCTACGACTACGACGTGGTGATTGACCGCGGCGAGGTCCGCAAGCGCAAGAAGAAACCGTCCAAGAAGTTTCGGGACGAGTTCGGACACACGCCGCTGTCTATCGAAGAGGAGATCCCCTGGAAATGCGAGCGGCTGGTGATCGGTACCGGGGCACATGGTAGTCTGCCAGTGATGAAAGACATAAAGCTCGAAGCGGAGCGCCGCAAAATCAAGTTACTCATTCTTCCCACGGCTGAAGCCATCGAGGAGCTGGAGAAAGACGCCGATCAAACCAACGCCATTTTGCACATGACGTGCTGAAGCGCAAAGCCGTCAACCGCCTCTCCCTCGCTGGCCAAACCACACCTACAAATCCGTTGATCCATAGAACAGCGCCGCTCGGAGGATTAACAAGGACGGCCTGGTCCTGGTCTATCGTCGTCTGTCGCCGGCCCTGAGCGCATGGAGGAAAGCTACCAAAGCAATTGCTTCGCCCAGGGCGAAGAGGGGCCAGTTGAACGAGCGTGGCAGCCCGCCGCCTGCAATGCTGCGGAAGTCCCAGGTGAAGGCCGTGAGGAGCACCGCCCCCGCTACCAAAAGGCCGACCCAGTGAAACACGCCCAACCGCACGCGGCTGCCTGTCCCATCCCGCGCGAGAAGCACGAGCCCGGCGCCAATCATTGAGAGCGAGACCAGTATCGGGGCGAGTACCGGGGCGGCCCACGGCACCGGGAGCAAAAAGAGGAGGTCCCAGGTCAGCAAAGAGGCAGGCCAATCATGGAGCAGCTTCAGAAACGCATAGAAGGAGATGTCCCAGGTGCCAAAAGCGACCAAGAAGGCCGCAAGCGATTGCATGCCGTTCCTGCCCACGCCGACGGCGACCGCCGCCACCATGACCAGGGTTGCTGCCTCCCTGGCAAGTTCGGCCTTCAGCAGCCGAAGCTGCTCCGGCCCGGCCTCCTCGAGCTGCCTCTCGGTGAGAAGCGGAAATACGTCGCTCGGAGGATGTTGCGGATAAAAGCGCTGGCGCACCGACTCATACAGCGCCCCCGAATAGGTCACCACAGCCGCCTCGATGTAGCCGAACGATACGCCGAAAAGCAACAAGGCAACGGTGGCGCGCTTCCGATCAGGCCATAGGACGGCAGACATGCTTTCTCCCCTAAACATGGACGCTTCGATGACTACCAAGAAGCGTCGAGCTTTATTGTCGCTTTTTTGGGGCTGGATTCGGAAAGTTCCGGAAGAGTGACTCGCTTCGGGCCAGGATCACCTACTCGTCCGCAACTGCGACGCTCCTGCCTCGTCATTCGTTTCGTGATCTGGCAGACCCTTGCCATTCTTCGGACAGCGGCGGTAGCATGAAAATTACCCGGCAACCACCCTTGGGAATAGCGGGAATCGAGGATGCAATTCCTGTAGCGGACCTTCGTGATGAGAAGCACGTAACCTAGCCGCTCCTCCTTGTGGTGCCGGGGTTTGAGTTTTCGCAGAAGATTACACGAGAATGAAACCCGCGAGAGAACACTTGATCATGTTAGCTAGGAAATCGCTAGAGAACGCTCGGGATCTTATTAAAGAAGCGGAATTGTTATTCGACAACAAACGTTGGGCCAGAACTGTTTTCCTGTGCCACACCGCCGGCGAGGAGTTCGGTAAAACTGTCCAGTGTCTTACGGCGGTCATGGAGCATCCGCGAGGGGTGCTCGACTTCGTGAAGTTCCGAAAAAGATTCCTCAGCCATCCGTCGAAGACAACGACAATTCGTTTTTTTTTGAGACCATGGTAAGCCCCAAAGACGATCATTTCATCGATAAGATTAACGGCCTTGGAGAGGAGGTATCTGTGTTACTTCAGGGCCGAAACGTGACCCTTTACAGCGACATCTTCTCAGACGGAACGGTGTTCTCCCCCAACGACGTCACTCCTAAAAAGATGGCCAGCGATGCCTTGGACTGGGCGAAAGGAAGGCTGGCCATGGCGGAGGCGCTAATCAAACCTATTCTTGAAAGTGATGTATTGAGAACTAAGGACGACGAACTAAAGAAAAAATACGACGAATTCATGACAACAATGGAAGACCCGGAAAGGCGGGAGGAGCTGAGGAAAAAACTCATGTCAGAATAACCACAGGGCGCAGGATCCAAGAGCGATAGAAAGAATTGCCGACGGATGAAGAACGCCATGTTTGGTGAAATTGTGGTCCCGATGCAGTGGTTCTTCTTGCCACTACGACAAAGCCCCCGCCTTGCTGCAGGCGGCTTTCGCCCGTTAACCATTGAGGGGAATCTTCTATTTCGCGGGGACTCCCTCGGTACTGAAATGTTTGCATGAGTTCTCTAAGGATGCTTTCCCAGGTTCGACAAGTCCCCCCACATGGTCAAATGGTCACCTCAAATTTTCGGGAAGGTGCGCCAAAGCGCGCAACGCCATGACCTTGCTTGCTTTCTTCACTTCTTCTTGATCTTCGCGTCGTAGGCATGCATCCCCCGAGCGGCTTTCACCGCCTTGATCAAATCTTCCACCTTGGCGACATCGGGATCGTATGTCACCACCGCCTCGTTCGTTTCCAACGACACTTTCGCTTCCTTTACACCCTTCACTGATTGCAGCGCAGACTGCACTGCGGCAACGCAGGAACCTCAGGTCATGCCACTGATCTCCAGCGTGACCGTCGCTTCTTTCGCGGGTGTCGGGGCAGCAGATCCGGCAGGAACGGCCAACCCGACCACCACCAGCCCAAGACCAAGCAATGACATTCTTCTGTTCATATAGACTACCTCCGGCGCAGATTATACCACTTGGGCGATAAGAGGGACTTATACTTGGCGAGCAACAACCGAAGCCACGGCCCGAACACTAAGGACGGTGCGTCGTTGCCGAGTACATAGGAGGCGACTACCAACCAGCAGTCCCTCGTCGTCGAAATCTCAGTCCATAAAGGCCCAGAATGACCACGCAAGCGGCGGAGGCGCACCACGTGAGCAATGTCTGCGAGATAGCGGGATAGATCAGCGCTTCCAGAGAGTGGACCAGGAGCGGATGGTAGCTGCCCCAGGTTAGCGCTGAAGGATCTCGCGAAGAGAGTCGGCAAAGTCAAGTGACTCGAAATTGCTAATCCCCCGAGCCCCAAAATCTTCGAAGAAGAAGCAAAAAGGGGACGGTACGGGCCCCTCCGAAAAGCCAACCCAACGGAGATTCACTCCGCGTACCGTCCCGCGTATTCTCTGAAGACGAGCTTCGCGGGCTACGTCTTCAGCTCGACGGCAATCCCCTCGAAGGGTCTGTCACTCAGGTTCTCAGGAAGGTGTGCGAAAGCGTCGAAGAACAAAACCTGCCCCGCCTTCCCCTCGATCTCCTCACTCTTACCGTCAGGATAGGTGAACAGAAAACGGCCATCGGTTAAGAACACCCCGACGAGGGCAGGATGTCCGTGCATCACCGATTTCCCGCCAGGCCCGTACTTGATACGAAGGACCCGCACGCGGTCATTCTCTAACTCCACTTTGTAGTGATTCGGATCCACCTGTACGGGGTCCTGGCCCGCCGCTTGCGGTGTAGCGGCTGTAGCCATATCCTCCTCCTTTCATTGGAAAGATGTGTCAAGAAGAATAGACCCTGGGTCCTGAAAGCACAAGACCCAATCTCAGACTTGCCCACGCACGCGGCCTTTTCCGTCACCCATCATTTCCAGGCTGCCGCTCTTAACCCGTTCACGGGAAGTTCCGTCATGTACCGGCGAGTCAGGTGTCAATGACCAACTTTGAGGCAAGACCCGCCAGGTGTAGGATGGGACGCATCCGACTTTTGGGATCCATCACGCCTGAGGTCTGGCGCAGAGGGGACCGGCGAATCCGACTCGGAGCGATACGGGCGGAGAGGTGCGGCATGAGGGCGTATGTCCTCATCAATGCGAGACCGGGTAAAGCCCGTGACATCGTCGCGGCAGTGGCTCGGCTGGAAGGCGTACGACACGCGGCTGCTTGTTGGGGCATACCGGACATCTTCGTCGAGGTGCAAACTGCCGATGAGCAGGGGCTCAACGAACTCGTGATCGATCAGATTCAGAAGTTGGACGGTGTGGAGCGGACCGAAACTCACATCGTGGTGGAGTGAAACGAGCCGGATGGGAAAGGTCCACGACGTCGCACCGTCGGTGGAGAGGAGTTATTCGCCTGCGCAAGGATGCCAATCCGGATCGGTGAAGTGGGCCTCGCGAAACCACCGGCCACACTCCTTGCAACAGCGAGTGGCAGGTCGAGTACAGTGCTCGTCCCAAGCTGAGACGCCTTGGCAGCTGCTGGCCGTTTTTCCTTCCCTCTCCCCCATTTGCGCACCCCTTCCTCGCATTCCCTTCGGCCATGCCCGCGCGGGCGCATCTCTGCTCAGGCTTGCTGCTCCTTGCAGTCTCGGCAGAGGCGCGTCCAGGGTACGGCCTCCAACCGGGCCGGCGAGATGGGGCGCTTGCACGTCTCGCACACTCCGAATGCCTGCCGGTCGATCCGAGCCAGCGCCTCCTCAATCGCTCGCAAGAGACGACTGTCAGTTTGGTGCAAGTGGACTTGGAGATCGACCTGGGCTGCGTCGGTCGCCTGGTCGATGACATCCGCCTGGCGTTCCCGTAGTCCGCTTGGCGCGCCTATGGTTCCAATCGCCCCGGCCTCGATTTCACGACGCTTAGCCAGTAACAGCTGCTTGTATCGGTCCAAGTCTTTCGCGTTCATGTTCGCACTTCTGCCTTACGGCAGCCGCTCTGCTTCCGGGTGACTACCGAACCCGAGCCGCCTTGTCCAAGTCAGAGACGGCGAGCACCACGGTTGCCCTCTTCGCGCCTTTCGCCACGGTCGCGTAGCCGCACGTGATGTTGATCTCCTTCGAGGCCAACTTTCCGGCAAAGCCCGCCAGCGCTCCGGGCACATTGGGAAGTTCGGCGTGTAACACATCCGCTTCGGAGTACGAAAGTGCAGCTCCTTCCAGAGCCTTTTTTGCCTTGTTCGCGTTGTCTACCACTAGGTGCACGGAACCTTCGGTCCCGGAAGTGGTAGTGAGAAAAGCCAGGATATTGACCTTGGCATCGCCGAGAACCCTCGCCACTTGAGCCAGGGTTCCAGGACGATTCTCGCAGGAAACGGTAAGCTTTTTGCCTTTGGCATGGGATCGGTCCTCCTTGAGCGTGCATTGTACATCTGCGGGGCCAGTGTGACCGGACTTATTCGAGAGAAGCAAAGCGCCAGTCGTAACTGATTAGTACTCATACCGTACTGTTCGCAGTTGACACTGCTCACCATCTGAGCGAGAATCCCCTCATCGCCTCGCCAAAGAACAAGACCAAGCTGGCGAATCTCACGCTCCAGCTCAGTCGAGGCAAACACTTTCCCCAAGAAGGAGGGCAACTCAATGAATGTCAATCGCTTCGTGGGAGCCGTTGTTGGTGTGTGGATTGTCCGGGTGGCGCTGAACTGGACTTTCTATGCGAAGATCGTTGGGCGGCAGCTCAGCGCCCGGCGGGAAACTCCGTTTTTCACCGACCGCGAGCGAGCGGCTCTCGCTTGGACAGAGGCAATTACCCTTATCAGTTCAGGCCAGGCTTCGGACGAAGTCTACGAAGAAGTGCGGCAGCGCTTCACCGAGGAGGAACTCGTGAACCTGACGCTCGCGATCGTGGCTATCAACGGTTGGAACCGCCTGGCGATTGGCTTCCGGGCGGTCCTTGGAAGCTACCAGCCGGCAGCGGCACAGGGCGTGGCGGCGGGAAGATCGCGATGAAGCGCGCATCCATTTACGGCACCGCGATCGTGGTCTGCCACGCGATCGTGAGTCTTGTCCACGGCGTAGCTCACTCGGAGCTGCATATCGATCTCAGCCGGACAGAGACTTGCTTTGTCCTAATGGTTATCGGGCTGTGTCCGTTGGTTGCCATGGGACTGCTCTGGACTCGCCGGAGAACGTCAGGGCTTGTCCTGCTGGTATCGTCGATGGCGGGTTCTCTCCTGTTCGGCCTCTACCATCACTTTCTAGTGATGGGCCCGGACCACGTTGGCGAGCAGATTCCCGGCCTATGGGCGACCACATTCGCACTAACCGCGTATGGGATTCTGATCACCGAAGGGCTCGGAATCTATGTTGGGTTGTGGTTTCTTTTTCGGAAGCAAGAGGAGGTAGAAGAGCGATGAGAGTCTTCATAGCAGGGGGAACAGGAGTTTTGGGGCGGGCCAGCATTCGCGCCCTGGTCGAGGCAGGCCACCACGTGCGGTCCTCCGCGCGAGGGCGAGAGAAATCCGAGCTCGTCCGCAAGCTGGGCGCCGAACCAATTGAGGTTGACCTCTTCGATGCGGAGGCCGTCCGGCGAGCGATCGCAGGCTCGGACGCGGTGCTCCGGCTGACCACCAAATTCGGTCCCATGACCAAATTGCGCGATCCACGGACGTGGAGCGAGACCATGCGTCTTCGGACCGTCGGCGCTCGGGTCTTGGTGGACGCCGCGATGGCGGAAGGGGTGCCGGTGTACGTCCATGAATCTGTGTCTTTCGTCTATGCCGAGGGCGGATCAGCCTGGCTCTCAGAGGACGCACCTACCGACCACGGGAATGTAGCGATTCTGCGCGCCACCATCGAGGGTGAACAGGAGGCGGCCCGCTTCAGCGCGGCAGGAGGGCACGGGATTGTGCTACGTTTCGGGGGATTCTATGGGGCCGACGCGCCTTCCACGCTCGAAACCATTCATCTGGCACGCCGGCGAATGATGCCTCAGATCGGCGCGGCTTCAAACTACTTCGCTTCAATCTATGTTGCTGACGCGGGCCGTGCTGTCGTGGCGGCGCTTGATGTTCCAGCCGGAATCTACAACGTGTGCGACGACGAGCCGGTAAGTTTCGCGGAGTATCTTCACACTCTCACGAAAGCCATCAGCGCCCCCAAACCCTTCCGTCTACCAGCCACACTGGGAAAGTGGATGTTCGGGGAGGTTTGGAAATACTTTTCGCGATCACAGAGGGCGTCGAACGCCCGGCTCAAGGGTGTTTCTGCCTGGAGGCCGACCGTCAAGAGCGTGACTGAGGGCTGGCCGACAGTAGCCGCCGAGCTAGGCCTGGGTCAGGGAAGGCTTCAACCAAAAGCAAGCCACGTCCAGGATTCTGTCCCCGTCAACAAAGGCGCTCCCTGAATCGTCTCCGGGGAGGCAAGAACACGAAGGACAGACGAGAGATGAGCGAAAGTGAATTGAAGATCACTTTCGTTGGCGCTGACCTTCGACGACCGGTCGAACGAGGCCATCTATATCTCAGGCGACAGGGTCTGGTTCGAGGGCGTCTGCTCAAGGCTTTTGGTCAAGCTTGACAGGAAGCCCGGCTGTGGTCTAACATACCTACCGTTTAGTATGGTTATAAGGGCCACTAAATCAGAACAAAGCGCGGCGACCTGCGAAGAGATTGTTTCGGCCGCGTTGCGCCTTTTCGCCCAACGCGGGTTCGCCAGTGCCTCCATCGCGGACATCGCCGATGCCGCGGGCATTACGAAGGGGGCTATTTATTGGCATTTTGACAGCAAGGATGCCCTCTTCAAAGCCATCCTCGACCAGATCCGGCATGACTGGCAGAAGATGATTCGCAGCCCCCTGGAGAGGGAGCCTGATCCCGTGCGCAGAATCGAGTTGCTGTTCGACCAATACGCTCTCTTCATGAAGACGGAGCCTGAAGTGTGCCTGTTCCTGCAGCGGGTCCTCCTCGAACCGGAACACCGCTATGCCAGCCAGGTCGCCCAGGTCTTCAATCGCACTCAGGGGTTCATTGCTGGGATTTTGGAGGAGGCCAAGGCCACTGGGCAGGTTGACGCCCAACTGGATTCCGCCGTTGTGGCGCGGACCATGTTGATTTCGCTCACCGGGGTCACGGCTCACTGCCATGCCGCGCGTAACCTCAGTGTGGACGCTGTGGTGGCCGAGCTGAGGCGCCAGGTCCTCTCCCGCGCCGGATGCCGGAAGGCTTAGCGGGACAGGCGGCGAAAAGGCATCGTATGCCAGATACATCCTGAACGTTAAGTACTGGACGAGCTGAGGTAATGGCTCGGGGTTGCGAGGGCATCCGCATGTCAGCACTCTTAGCGATCCGACGGGTTTCGAAATCGCGGATCTCGGAAAGCCAGCGCGAGAACCCGGAATTCGGTTCTGTCTTCAGCGACCACATGTTCGTTGCCGATTACGTCGGCGGACATTGGGGCGAGCCCGAGATCATTCCTTACGGTCCGATGCTTTTGCCGCCGTCTCTCAGCGCCCTGCACTACGGTCAATCCGTCTTCGAAGGATTCAGGGCGCGTCGGACTGTCGATGGCGGGCTCGCCCTCTTCCGCCCTCGCGAAAATCACGCCCGACTCAATCGCTCGGCCGCGCGACTGGCCATGCCGGAAGTGCCGGAGTCACTCTTCCTTGAAGGCGTAGCAGAGTTGGTCCGGCTCGACCGCGAGTGGATCCCACAGCGTGAGGGCGGCGCGCTCTACGTGCGGCCCCTGTATTTCGGGACGGATGAGGCGCTGCTCGTCCAACCCGCGAAGCGCTACCGCCTGACGGTCGTGACTTGCCCCGTCGGTCCCTACTTTGCGCAGCCCATCCGCCTGCTGGCGGAGGAAAGCTATGGGCGAGCATTCCCGGGCGGCACCGGAGACATCAAGCCCGCCGGGAATTACGCCGCAGGGTTTCTCGCGGCGCGGCTCGCGCAGGAACGCGGGTTCCAC
>DATJKY010000047.1:0-2917 GCA_035490955.1 Terriglobia bacterium
GAGATCAAGGGGCTGGAACCGTGAGGTTTCGCCGAAAGCACACGCTGCATTCGAAGAAGTGCCTCGTCGGGGGAATCTGTGGGTGATTTAGCCCGTGTTCAGCGAGCCGATTGACAGAGGAAGCGGTAAAGCTTCCGGCAGGTGGAATCGAAGGCGCGTTGTAGCGGCTCTTCCGATTCCAGGGCGTAGACTAGCGGCCCACCCTCGTCATCGATTCTGTCGTCGAGAAGCTGCTGAATGTTTTTCCTTCTCAGGGAAGGGGTTTCATTCAGGTCGCGGATGATCTCCCCGCCCAATGCCCACAGGTTATCGAGGTGCTTCTGAATGGTTTTCGGCGACAGGTCCGAAGCGACTAACTCCTCCAGAAAAGGCCGGAAGCAGGCCACCAACTGCTCGCCGGCCGGCAGGTCTTTTTCCCATCCCATCCAGGAACGCGGCCAGCCCTCCAGCCCACGGCAATAACGTTCCAGCAAGGAAGACGAGACCGGGGTGGTGCGGTTTATCGTAGAGGTTTTCGCCGTCGCTCGCTTCCGCGCCATGGAACTCATCACGATTCTAAACCGCTGCCATCGCTTTCGAGGATTTGTCTATCATCGCGCCCGATTCAGTCCGGACCACAAGAGCATCGAAGTCTCCGTGCGGCCGCGCAAGGGTTCGGCCGCGATCTGCTCGCGCTGCCATCAGCCGGCGCCCGGCTACGATCAGCTCGCTGAACGGCGCTTTGAGTTCATTCCCCTGTGGGGATTTTTCGTCTTACTGCGGTACGCCATGCGGCGCGTCGATTGCCGCCGCTGCCAGGCGGTCGTCGTCGAAGAGGTGCCCTGGGCCGACGGCAAGCGTACCCTGACCAAAGCGTATATGTTGTTTCTGGCCCGCTGGGCGCGTCGGCTGTCCTGGAAGGAAACAGCCGAGGCGTTTCGCACTTCATGGGAAAAGGTCTTCGACGCCGTCGAACACGTGGTCACCTTCGGGCTGGAGCACCGGGTGCTCGGCCAGATCGATGCCATCGGAGTCGATGAAATCCAGTACGCCAAAGGTCACAAGTACCTGACGCTGGTTTACCAGATTGACCTCGGCATCACGCGCCTGCTCTGGGTGGGCAAGGAAAGAACCATCGAGTCGTTTCAGGGATTCTTCCACGTCATCGGCGAAGAAATCGCCTCCAAGATCGTCTTCGTCTGCTCCGACATGTGGGAGCCTTACCTGAAAGTCATTCGCGAAAAATGCTCTGAAGCCCTTCATATACTGGACCGTTTCCATATCGTGGCCAAAATGAACAAGGCTCTCGATGAAGTCCGCGCCGGCGAATCGCGCCGCATGGCCCTGGAAGGCCGCACGCCCGTACTGAAGAAATCGCGCTGGCTGCTGCTGAAACGGGAAGCGAATCTGAAGACCGAACAGCGCTTCCGGCTGCGCGATCTGCTCCGCTATAACCTGAAGACCGTCCGCGCTTACCTTCTCAAGGAAGCCTTTCAGCAGCTCTGGGATTACAACTCCCCCGCCTGGGCCGGCAAGTTCCTCGATGAATGGTGCCGCCAAGTCATGCGATCCCGTATCGAGCCCATGAAGAAGATCGCCCGCTCACTCCGTGAGCACCGCGACCTGATCCTCAACTATTTCCATGCTCAGAAACTGCTTTCAAGCGGCGTTGTGGAGGGCTTGAACAATAAAGCCAAAGTCACTATGAGAAAATCCTACGGCTTCCGCACCTTCCGCACTCTCGAACTGGCTCTCTATCACTCACTTGGCAAGCTGCCAGAGCCTGAATCAACCCACGATTTTTTCTGACGAACCAGCAATTTGTATATGCGCCGGTTCGTGCTCGGCTGGAAGCAGTTGGGGCACGAGAGACGTCTGAGAGCGTATGTCGTCAACTATGCCGACGATCTGGTGATCTGCTGTCGCGCTAGCGCGGAAGAAGCGCTGGCGACGATGCGGAGAATCATGGGGAAGCTGAAGTTGACGGTGAACGAGACCAAGACGCGGGTCTGCAAGCTGCCGGAAGAGAAGTTTGATTTTCTGGGGTATACGTTTGGACGCTGCTACTCGCCGAAAACGGGGCGGGCCTATCTGGGCACCGTGCCGTCCAAGAAGCGGGTGACGCGTGTCTGTGACGCGATCAGCAGCGAGACTGGACGAAGTACAACCCTGCTGGATGCAGAGATTGTGGTAGGAAAGCTCAACCGCATGTTGAATGGGTGGGCCAACTACTTCTGTCTGGGTCCGGTCAGTAAAGCCTACAAGGCGGTGGAGCAACACGCTTGCAAGAGGCTTCGTCAGTGGCTGTGCGCCAAACACAAGGTGCGTGGGTTGGGCACCGGGCGGTTTCCGGACGTCCACCTCCACCATGTACTGGGACTGGTCCGCCTTACTGGGCGGCCCCGCAGTTTTCCGTGTGCGAACTCGTGAACCTTTCTCCGGGAGCCGGATGCGTTAGCTGCGCCTGTCCGGTTCGATGAGCGGGGTGTGGAGACGGAGCATGATGGGGTTAGTGAGGCACCGGCAGCCGAAAGGGCCGGCAACGGATAGACCCCATCTAAACCACCGCGTCACACCTCGACTCCACACTGGCGTAGTCGACAGCGGCGACGGAGTGTGCCCTCGACCTTGAGTTCCTCGACGGCCGCCGGATACGCTCGGTTCTTGTCCACGTTGATTACCCGAGGCTGCGGGTTGGCTGGATCGAGCAACGTCTGACGAAAGAATCGCTTGGCTGCCGCAGTATCGCGTTTGGCCACGAGCAGGAAATCGATGGTCTGCCCTGTGGAATCCACGGCCCGATACAGATAGCGGTCCTGCCCTTTGATCCGGATGTAGGTTTCATCGACGCGGTAGCTTTTATTGGTGCGTTTCAGGTGAGCGCGGCAGCGCTTGTCCAGTTCCGGCCCGTAGATTTGCACCCAGCGCCAGATGCAAC
>DATJKY010000048.1:0-4219 GCA_035490955.1 Terriglobia bacterium
GCAGTCTGCGTTTGGAAATTGGGCTGGGGAGATGACCGCACACCGTAAACGACGCCTGATCAAAGAGCTGCTTAAGCTCGACCGCAAGCAGGAACGAGTTCTGACCGATGCGCGGTTTTGGGGAGAGACTCCCTGGCCCGAGTACTGAGACGGCGAATGGAATGTGCCGCGGAGGCTCTGGAGTGCGGCGGCTTGCCGCCGCTTTGAACCCGCGGGCTTGCCCGCGTTGGCAGTCCTCCTCTACATAAGTGTCGCCGCACAGGGCCGGCGGAACCTTCAGGTCTACGAAGGGTACGAGAGGCAACACGCAGACCTAAAGGTTTGCGCCAGCCCCTGCTAACACCCGAGAGTCCGCTATGCGGCCAGCAAGCTGGCCTGAGCGAAAGCGATAGCAAGCTACACTCCAGAGCTGCGCTGCAAGACTGGTCCTTTCCAGTGCCCGCCCTCTTGGCATCGCTTGATGTTGATGAGAACGATTGACGAACAACTGGACTATTTGACCAAGGGTGCAGAGGAAACCATCCGCGTCGAGGAACTCCGCGCCAAACTTGAGCGCTCGGCCAAGACTTCCAAGCCGCTAAGAGTGAAGGCGGGCTTCGATCCGACCGCGCCGGATATCCATCTCGGCCACACTGTCCTCATCCGAAAGCTGAAACATTTCCAGGACCTGGGCCACGCTGTGATCTTCCTGATCGGTGATTTCACCGGCCTGATTGGCGATCCTTCGGGCAGGAACGTCACCCGGCCGCCCATGACCTCTCAGGAGGTGGCCGCCAACGCAGAGACCTACAAGGCGCAGGTATTCAAAATCCTCGACCGAAACAAGACCTTGGTCGACTTCAACAGTCGCTGGTTGGGTAAGCTCTCCAGCCAAGATTGGGTCCGACTCTGCTCGCAGTACACGGTGGCTCGGATGCTTGAGCGTGACGAGTTTTCCAAGCGCATGAAAGAGGGGCAACCGATCTCTATCCATGAACTTCTCTACCCGCTGGCGCAGGGCTATGACTCGGTGGCCCTTGAAGCCGACCTCGAACTGGGGGGCACCGACCAGAAGTTCAACCTTCTCATCGGACGCGACTTGCAGCAGGCTTACGGGCAGCAACCCCAGGTCATTATGACTATGCCCATCCTGGAGGGCTTGGACGGCGTGCAGAA
This sequence comes from Terriglobia bacterium, assembly GCA_035490955.1. Lineage (GTDB taxonomy): Bacteria > Acidobacteriota > Terriglobia > UBA7540 > UBA7540 > DATJKY01. The sequence continues at coordinate 1,156 of DATJKY010000048.1, forward strand.
GATGTCCAAGTCGTTGGGGAACTACGTGGGCATCAATGAAGCACCGCCGGATATGTTCGGCAAAATCATGTCCATTTCCGACGAGTTGATGTGGCGCTACTATCTGCTTCTCACGGATCTTAGTCCGCGCCAGATTGACCAACTAAAGCGCTCTGTGAGCTCAGGCTCGACGCACCCGCTGCAGGCGAAGAAGGACTTGGCCCATCGCATCGTCGCCGATTTTCACGGCGAGGAACAAGCTAATGCGGCAGAGACCCAGTTCGAGAGCAACATTCAACAAAAGCGCCTTCCCTCCGACATTCCGACATATCGTTTGAGCATGCCCCGGAGGCTATTCCACTTGCTGGTTGACCTCGGGCTGGCGGCTACGAACTCCGAAGCTCAGCGCCTGATCAAGGCAGGCTCGATTTACATGAACGCTCGGGATTCGAGCCCTCCAACATGGGTTCGGCTGACCGACCCGAACTGGGAGTTCGATCCTGGCCAACTTCCCTCAGTCATCTTTCGCGTCGGCCGAAGTAATATTGCCGGTCGCCTTCGGCAGACGACCTTTGAACCTCCTGCTGCCACGGGTTGAGAGTCCGGGCGAAAGTCTGAGAAGGTGCAAAAATCGCGGCTTTGCCGCCTGCTGCGCGGAAAGGCTCAGCCTTGCCGGCTCCAGCCGGCAAAAGGAAAAAACAACAAAAAGATAAACTCTTCAGGTGCTTCCCGGAAAGCCGGAGGCTTTCCGCACAGTCCCTGTCGGCCTGTGGGCCGATCCAGTTGTGACCAGAAAGTTTCACGTGGCCTCACGAACAATCAACAACTTACGTCAACTTTCTGGAGAGCAGGCTGGCAACTCATTTCTCCTGACCTTTCCGCTCAGATCGGCTGCGTCAACAGGAACTTTGCCGCTCCGCTGTACGGAAATAGCCTCGCGCCGCCGAATGTAGGGCCGGGGCTTGCCCTGGCCTGAGGCCGACCCAAGGGTCGGCCCTACATTCTCATGCTGCGCAGAGCGCAAGCGGCGGGGCAGCAGGATCCGGCGGGGGTTCCGGGCCGCCCCAGGTGATTTCTCATCACCCGTCGCGAGGTTTTGGAGTATGCTCAAATGACGTACGGGCCAACGGGACCGCAAGGGGGACGGTGAGCTTTGGCGGAGATACTTCTAGCAATAGTCGATGATCTGTTTTTCCTTTCGAAGATTCAGCAGGCTGCCAAGCTGTTGGGTGTCAGGGTTGAGGCGGTAACTCCAGCGAAGCTTGCGGAGCGAGCGGTACAGGTCCGTGTTCGGGGAGTGATTCTGGACCTGAACCATCGGTCCGGCTCGGCCTTGGACACGCTACGCAAGATCAAAGCCGATGCGAAGATAGGAGCGACACCGGTGGTCGGATTCCTCTCCCACGTGCAGACCGATCTTGCAGTAGCGGCGCGTGAGGCCGGCTGTGACCGCGTGGTGGCCCGCTCAACCTTCAGCCAGAAGCTTCCGGAATTGCTGCGCGAATTGGCAGGCCGAACTGACGAAACTTGAGGGAGGTGCCATCGCCCGCCCGGGTAGGGGCGCCCCTTGGGGCTGCCCTTCTTACGCGCGTCCTTCACTGGACTTCGGGGGCTAAGGGCACCCACAACGGGTGCCTCTACGTCCGCATGGAAGGGGTCTGGTCGGTAAAGCCAGTCCGAATAATTGAGCAGGACATAACACTACGGGGTGCGCAAAAAGCCGTGGTTGACTCCACCAGAATTAAAAACTCCCGAGATCGCTCCTGACGGGTTGAGGTTCCCTGGGGAAAGGTGTTTTGTGCGCCCGGGACATCGAACGTGGTGATGGTGCCGTCTTGAGCGCGCACGAAGCCGTGATTCACAAAGCTCGCATCAGTGTTGTATCCCGTGATTGCACCCGCCGGCAATCTTCCCTTATCCAATTTTCCCCTTTCCCTTTTCCCCTTTTCTCAATGCGATCCACTGAACGTCAGGTACCCGAGACCAGTGGCGTTGGGGTTTCCCGGCTGGCCCAAGAGGCCCCTCAGAGCCTGCCTGGGGCTCGTCCCCAGAATTGAAAGTAGATCGAGGTGATACTCGAGGCTCTTCGGAGCCATCGTCCTTGCGTCGTGGCTGTTGTTGCGGAGAAAGCGCGCCCCTGGGACTGATTCTGTTTTGGACTGCGGCGCTGGCGCCGGCGGTGATGAAGCGATGCGGCGCGGCGTCGGAAGAGAAATCACGAACGGGAGCGAATGCAGCAATGCGATTCAGCGCGTTCCGGCGCATGACGGAGTCCGCGGAAGCCAACTCCCCGGCGCTAATCGCGCCAAGGCCGAGATAAGCCCTGGGGCTGGTCTGCAACCGGACAGGGCTGAAAATGGCCCGGCCTGAAAATCTTGGTTGTAAGGGTGACCCCGCCGCGTGCCCCTGGGCGAGCACAAGGGTCGCCCCTACCGGGGCGCCGCGGGCCAGGGACGAAGCAAAGGCGGCTGAGGCGGAGGCTCGCGGTGTCAGGCCCACGAAATTCCAGCCGATCTGTAGGGGCGCCCCCTGCCCCTCGACAGGCTCGGGGCGGTGAGCGAAGCCGAACCGTGGACGCCCTCGGGCCCCCTCCCCGATGCCACCAAAACTGAACGAGCCTGGCTCCCCAGCGTTATAAACCGGACGACCCATGCCCGAGCGCTTGAATTGCGCAAAAGTGGGCGCCGCACCCGAGACCACGGTCAGCACCACGTCGGTGGGATTATAGGTGACGGTGAAATGTTCGCTGGAGTTAATGGGACACGTCGCTCCCCCGGCTGTTCCGTCGCAACTCGCAAACGTCCCCGTCTCCGAGCCGAAATTCATAATCGTGAACTGTTGGCCGACCGTGGGGGTAAAGCCGTTGATCAAAGTGGTGGTCAGAGTTCCGTTCAGTTTGGCGCTAGTGGGATTCACCTGATCGTACTGCGTGCCCGCCGTCGTTCCACCGATCGAGATGTCGAGAACACCCGTGGAGTTCTGGGTGTAGGCCCCCTTGTCCGTGAGGATGCCCGTGGCGGTGGAGGAGGTGCCGGGAGTCACGGTGCTGCTCGAGGTGAGCCCACCGTTGATCGTGCCGTTGCCG
>DATJKY010000049.1:0-3913 GCA_035490955.1 Terriglobia bacterium
CACAGTGGGTGCCGGCGGGCTCTCAAGACTGCTGTCACGGACGTCGCCCACGACACCGACAATCGTGAGCAGCCGAAGGTCGCCATCCATGTTGCCAAATTCAATCGTTCTGCCCAAGGGATCTTCCTTCGCCCAAGTGGCGCCGGCGAGCGACTGGCTGATGACTGCGACGTGAGGTGCATCCGCAGTATCGCGGTCATTGAAGAGGCGACCGCGCACGAGCGGGATGCCGAGCGCGCGGAAGTAGCCCTCGCTGGCCACGCAGAAATCGGCGTGACCCGTGGGCGCAGTGTGGAAGAGGCGGTCGAAATCCTCCGGCTTGGTCATCACGGGCTCCCGATCGAGCAAGAGGAAGGTTCCGTCGGGGAGGAAGCGGCTGGCAAGAGGAAGCACACTCGATCCACCGACCTCCTTGACACCGGGGATGGCGCGCAGGCGTTCAAAGAGTGTATTAACGAAGTTCGCCACTCCGCGTTCCCCGGGTCCCAACCCGCCGCCCCCAAGCCCCAGCTCCGGCTGATTCCTGTCATTGGGTGTTGTGGCAGCGGGCAGCTCGAGCTCCATGGTGACGATATGCTCGACGCGATAGCCCGGATCAATCGATAGCACGCGCAGCAGGCTGTGGCCGAGCAGGCCGGCGCCCGCCAGCAGGACTAGAGTGATGGCAAGCTGCCAGGCTACCAGGAGGCGTCCTAGTCGTTGGCTACCGAGCGAGCCGGCGTGCCCCCGGCCGCCTTCTGCGAGGGCCCCCTGGGGGTCACCCGAGGTGGCGCGCAACGCTGTCAGCACTCCCAGACCAGCGGCTACCAGCACCGAAACGCCCAGGGCAAAGACCAGCACCGGCACGTTGATCGAAACTTCGCCGAGCCGCGGTAAGTTGCGCGGGGCCAGGGCCACAAGCGCACGCACTCCCCACAGAGCCGCGAGCACGCCCACTGCCGCGCCAGCCAGAGACAGCAGCAGCGATTCCGCCAGGAACTGCCGCACCAGCCGGCCGCGGCCAGCTCCCAGCGCGGTACGAATGGCCAGCTCGCGTTCGCGAGCCGCGGCCCGAGCCAGCATGAGGTTCGCCACATTGGCGCAGCCCACGAGTAAGAGGAAGCCTACTGCCCCAAGCAAGATCAGCAGCGCCGGCCGAACGCTCGCCGTCAGCGACTCCCTTAGCGGCTCCGCACCCGCGTCAGCCATGTCAATGTCGGACCCGAATTGCCGCTTCAGGCGGCGCGCAATGGAGGAGAGATCCGAGCGGGCTTCAGCCAACGTCACGTTGTCGCGCAGCCTCGCCACCACTTCCCAGTTGTGCGCCGTGCGGCTCTCGAGGTGCTCGAACAGCTCTCTCGGTACCCAGACCTCAGTATCGTCCGGAAAGCTGAAACCGGGCGGCAACACCCCAACCACAGAGTAGACCTTGTCTTCCATCTTGAGCTTGAAAGACGCAAGATCGGCGGAGCGTCCCAGGTGTTGGCGCCAGTAGCCGTAGCCCACCAGGGCCACAGGCACGGCGCCCGGATGCTGGTCTTCCGGCCCGAACTCGCGACCAAGCGCGGGAGCAACCCCCATTACCCGGAAGAAGTCATGGGAAACGGCTGCGGCTCCCACCCGCACCGCCTCCCCGCCCGCGACGACGGTGTCAGTGTTGCTCTCGTACTCAGCCATGCCGATGAGAATGTGATTCGACGCGCGCAGGTCGTCAAAATTCGGGTCGGCAAAGTGCATCCGGTGGCCGTCGGCGGCCACTTCTGAAACGCTGATGATCTGATTCGGTTTGGGAAAAGGCAGCGGGCGTAGAAGTACGCCATACACAACACTGAAGATGGCGGTGTTGGCGCCGATGGCCAGCGCCAGCGTCAAAGTCATAACGAGTGTCGGTCCTGGATCTCTTGCGAGCATCCGCGCGCCGTAACGAAGGTCTTGAATCAATGCGGGCATTCGCTTCTCCTATTCTGATGGACTCGCTAGACCAACAATTGTGGCTGACAGCATCCCGATGAACTCGGAACTCCTTGCTGCAAGCTTACTTCCAATTCTCCTGAAAGCAAAGACGTTCCGTAGAAGTGGAATACGGGCGCTGGACTTGATCAGCTCTGTTGGCAGTGCCCGATTTCGGGACGCACGTGTCCGAATCCGAGATCCTAAGAGCCGGCGGGCCTCCAAAAAGACAATAGCATGGGCCACGCGGACAAACGCCTAGCAGAGAATTGGCATCGGACAGGGCAAGGGAGGGTTTTCAAATGGCAGGTGGCCGAAAAATAGTAAGTGGCCAGTTACTCGTGGCTAGCCACAAGCAAATAGCCACTCACCACAGCCTTTATTGCCATTTGCCTTTTGGCATTCTTTTCGGTCTCTTTTCTTTTCTCGCCACGGCAGCTCCCAGCCAGGAACCCAGCGTACCGGGCCAGCGTGCCGGAGTCAGCTCGGGCGAGGCGTGTACAGTAGAAGGCCAAGTAGTCAAGTCTACCACCGGCGAAGGCTTGAGGAGGATTACCGTTCAGATGGAATTAGTAGAACCTTCGAGGCAAGTCATGCCTGGCGAGGAGCGTCAAAACCGCTCAGCAACCACTGATTCGAACGGCCACTTCCTCTTCAACGGTCTCGAACCAGGTCGATACGTGTTGACCGCCTCGGGGAACGGATACCCGCAACAAACTTACGGCCAGCAAGGGCGACGCCAGAGGATGAAAATACTGGTGCTCTCCCCTGGAGAGCACGAGAAAGATATCGTGTTTCGCTTGCAGCCCGCCGTGCGTCATGACTGGGACGGTCAGCGATGAGGACGGAGACCCGGTAGTCAAAGCTCAGGTGCAGGTGCTCCGCATAAGTCACCAAGGGAAGCGCGCGCAAGTGGTGGGCAGTTCTGGAGCGCAAACCGACGACCGAGGCGAATACCGCATCTTCGGACTTGAGTCCGGACAATACATTGTCGTCGCCGATTATCGTCGCCAGGAGATCCGTCGCATCCCCGCTTCCAACGACCCCGGAGATGACGTCTACGTTCCGACTTTCTTCCCCGGCACCCAAGACCCCAGCCAAGCTACGCTGGTCGAGGTCGGTGCAGGTGATGAGGTCAGCAGCATCAATCTTGACTTGAAGCTGGTGCACGGTGTGCGGGTGGGCGGGCGCCTCCAATGCGAAGGTTCAGCCACCCTTCCTGAAGGTATCTACGTGTCACTTACTCCGCGCGACTCCGGATTTATCGGCTACCCGCTGGGAAATTACGGGACCAACGTGCAGGACAAGAGCGGCTACTTTGAGATTCACGGTGTGCCCCCCAGCTCGTACTATCTCTCGGCTAACTGGAGCGACGGAAAAAGGCAGTATTACGGCCGTGCGGACATCGATGTGGGCAACGCCAACCTGTACGGCATTACGCTCGTCATGGGCAGCGGCATCCAGTTGCACGGAAGGTTCCGAACCGATTCTGACGCCAAGCTCGATTTCAGAAGTCTGACCCTTTTCCTACAGCCGTCGGATAATTCGGCCCGCGGCGGGGGCGCCCCAGTGAACGCCGATGGGACGTTTGTTATCGAAAACCTCTACGACGGCAACTATAAGCTCCACGCGCGCGGCTTCCCCGAGGAGTACTACGTCAAGTCAGCCAAGCTGGGAGGCATCGACGTGCTCGATACGGATGTCACCATCAGTCATAGCCATGCTGTAGGGCAGCTCGAGATCATTCTGTCGCTGGATGGGGGGCGCGTTGATGGAACCGTGCTTAAGGGCCAGAAGCCCTTCGGTTACGCCTTGGTGGTACTGGTGCCAGATCCTCTGCTGCGAAACCGCGAGGAGTTATACAGCTTTAAGCGCTCCGACAGCCTGGGACGGTTCACTATGCTGGGACTGCCGCCCGGAGACTTCAAACTGTTTGCCTGGGAGGAGCCCCTGGACGGGATAAACTATTACGACTTCGTCAAAT